>DAOUMT010000127.1:0-6268 GCA_034409195.1 Dehalococcoidia bacterium | reverse complement strand
CGTATGCTGTCTTGGCGTAAAGCAGCTTGATTAACTATCTTTCCATCTTCAGAAAGTTTGGATTCAAAAGGAGGATTGCCAATGACAACATCGAATCCATCTTTGATTACCCCGGTTTTATCTCGATAGAAGTCACAGAGTAAACTGAAAAAGTCTGCTTTTATAAGATTTGATTCGCGAAGTTTATCGAATTTTAAGTTTTTCCAGATAACATCTGGCTGTAGCACATCACAAATAGCTAAACACATGCTAAACGCCGTTAGGTCTATAGCGCTACTCTCAAGTTCGATTCCATAAATACTCCGTTTGAGAATATCTTTAAGTGTATCCACATCAGGACGCTGCCAGCTATGGCGACTTCGCCAAAGATTGATCAACCTACGAAATGCTCCGACCAGAAAGATACCTGAACCGCAAGCCGGGTCTAAGACACGCTCCTTTCCGCTGAGTTTCTCATATGGCATGGCGTAATCCAACAGCAAAGAGGCCAAAAGCGGTGGCGTATAAACAGCCCCATGTCCACTCTGAATAAATCGCTGATAAAGGTTACTAATGATTTCAACTGGTAGATGTTCGAAAGAGAACTGCTTCCAAAGGTAACGCTGTCGTTTTAACGTTCTTGCTTCAACTAGATTGGCAAATTGGCTAAGAATATTTGCTGTAAGCACTGGATGCCCTTGATGTGGTAAAGAAAACACGTCACCATCGAACTTCCGTTCGAGAGAATTTAGAAGCAGATCAACCTCTTGAGGATCACCGCCTTTTAGGACCCCCAAAAAGTCTGTCGCTCCTTTGTGAAATTTACTAAAAAAATCATCGGGGAACACGCGTCGATCCTCAAGATACTTAATCAATACCATTAATAAAAGTAACCGCCGCAGAATAGGCTTTTTTTCGCCGCCGAGAGCATTATCTGTTTCAACAACTGCTTGAATCAATAATTGATGTGCTGTCTGAACATAGTTTGTTAACTCCCCACTAGTTGGCTCTTCCCAAAAAGTTCCGTCTGCTAGACGCAAGGCGGAGAACTTCTTTAATTCGCCTACAATTTCGGCAGCCGTGCTCAACGATTCGGCCTCGAATCTTTTTACGGGCTTGTAACGGCAATCTTCATCCTCCCAAAAATCTGGCCCCCGTGCACATGTCAAAATGTCAATTCGGCTAGGCCAAGCGATATAGAGTAGAGGAGCAACTCCATGAAGCCAAACTTTCAGATGAAGTTCAGCCAGAATCTTTTCGCTGAGTCTTTCATCCGAGTTGTCAACAACGTAGGCCGATATTTGTGAAGAGCGCCCATCTGAGAAACGGCGAAAAAATACGTAATCAATATATTTAAATGTCCCAGCATAAAAAACAGCTGCTTTCTCATCAATGCTTAAATCCAATTTTTCTGCATTACGTATGGGAACCAGGCCTGAGATAGGCTGGCCGTCAGAGCTAATAAAATCAACGAGTTGAAGCGGATTAGCAGCCACTTCGTTCCTCAACTGAACGATATATGGCAAAAATGCAGCGAAGGATTCCAAGGAGACCTTTAAGTTCTGTCATCCTTATTCCTTCTCCGTATGGAAGATCGGAGTCCCTTGCCTTTTGTTTCGTCCCTGTCATGTAAATCCAACAATTCGTTTATGAGCCCGTCATAGCTTTGCCCCTTATGTTTCAATGCGTTTATACGATTAAGGGTAGCTATGCGCAACTTTATTGTCTTGCCTTGCTGCGTGTTAGCATTAGAAGTGTCCATTTGATACTACTATACACCATGGTGTCAATAGGTAGTAATTGGTCACCTCAGAATAACTCTCTGATAATTTGATAAAACTTGAATGGCTGATTAGCGATATATCTATTTTCTATTCCTACTATTAACAGTCTTAATAAACAGAAGGACATATCCTGCTTTAAGACTTTCAACTAATTAGAATAGAACTCCGTGATTTTCCGGTTGACGCACCCAAACTAGGTGATAAAATAACCTTGCTAATGTACCAGAAAATAGACTATTCCCTGCTCGACCAGCCGCAAATCCTCCAATTCGTGTTCTATCCCAGGGAGGACTACTCACCACCGCCGCGCAACGCCGTCAACCACTCGGTGCCTGTGCAAAAAGATATCTCCATAGGATGCCGCTTCTACCCAACAAGCAAAAGCGCTCCATCCATACTGTACTTTCACGGCAACGGCGAGGTGGTCTCCGACTATGATGATGTCGCTCCTTTTTACAACAGGTTAGGCATCAACCTGTTTGTGGCGGATTACCGCGGCTACGGCCAGAGCGGAGGTTTGCCCTCTTTCTCCAACACGGTTGCAGATTCACATGTCGTCTTCGAATATTTTCGCGATACCTTGAAAGCGGCAGGCTACATAGGTTCCATATTCGTAATGGGCAGGTCTCTGGGCAGCCTTTCGGCAACCGAGCTGGCAGCCAGCTATCCTGCAGATTTAAAGGGTTTAATCATCGAGAGCGGCTTCGCCAGCGCGGGTAAATTTCTGAGATATATGGATACCTTCTCATCGTTTACACGGCTGGACGAATTCGAAAAGGCGAACCTGGATAAGCTCCGCTCCATCACCATCCCAGTCCTGATAATCCACGGCGAATGGGATGAGATTATCCCCTTTGAGCAGGCGGAGATTTTCTATCAGAACGTGGGCTCGAAGGACAAGAGGCTGCTGCGCATCCCCCACGCAGGCCACAACGACATCATGCTGGTGGGCATGGAACAATATTTCCAGGCCATTAAAGAATTCGTATCCACCATGTAGCCTCGTGACTCCCGTCACGACGTGGTAGCTCGTCGCCACAGGAGTGGCGACGCTACATGTTGCGTTTGTGCCTGAAATCACAATGTCATTTGCCCATGAGTGTTCAAGATGCTATAATTTTTTCGACGAAAGGAGGAACAATGGTAGGGATTACCTCTTACGGCGCTTACATCCCTTTACAGCGCATAAACCGCAAAATTCTCGCAAATGCCACAGGATGGTCCACCTCAGCAACATCTCTGCCCGGTGAGAAGGCAGTTGCCAATTACGACGAAGACAGCGTAACTATGGCAGTGGCTGCATCCATAGACTGCCTCACGGGCTTCGATAGAAACAAGGTGGGCGGCCTGTACTTTGCCACCACTACCCCGCCCTACAGGGAGAAACAGAGCGCAGGGATTATCACCACTGCCCTCGACCTCCGCCCCGATATCCGGGCCGCCGACTTCGCTGACTCCGTTAAGGCAGGAACTCATGCCCTGCTGGCTGCCTGCGACGCCGTTAAGGCGGGCTCAGAGAAGAACATAGTCGTCTGCGCCTCAGACTGCCGCCTGGGCAGGCCGGGCAGCGCCCAGGAGGTCATCTTCGGGGAAGCTGGCTCAGCTTTGCTGGTAGGCGATACAGACGTCATCGCTACTCTGGAGGGTTCTTACACCCTTACCTATGACTTCATGGACCAGTGGCGAGCAGACGGCGAGAAGTTCAACCGCATGTGGGAGGACAGGTGGGTTCGAGACGAAGGCTACACCAAGTTCATCCCTGAGGCTATAAGCGGCCTGCTCAAGAAATATAAGCTGAACATCAAAGATTTCGCCAAGGTCATCATCCCCTGTATCTATTTAAGAGAGCACAAAGGAATGGCGAAGGCGCTGCAACTGGACGAAAAGCAGCTGCAGCAGGAAATGCTTACTACAGTGGGCGACACCGGCACCGCCAACTCATTGATAATGCTGATCGCCGCACTCGAAGACGCCAAGCCGGGCGATAAAATCCTGGTGACGAGCTATGGCAACGGCGCCGATGCCTTGTTCTTCCAGGTGACCGAGCATATAGAAAAGGCGAGAAACAGAAGGGGAGTTAAGAAACAACTGTCCTCGAGGAAAGAGCTGACCAACTATGATAGATATTCATCCTTCCGTGACATTATACCTATGGAGGCAGGCTTCCGCGGAGAAGTCGGTCCGACCAGGGTGTCGATGGCTTGGAGGGAACGAAAGGTTATCCTGGCCCTGTGTGGAGCCCGCTGCAAGCGCTGCGGCACTCCGCAGTATCCTTACCAGAGGGTATGTGTCAATCCCAAGTGCGGCACGATCGACGAAATGGAGTACTACCGCTTCTCCGACAAGAAGGCAAAGCTGTTCAGCTACACCAGCGACAGCCTGGCCTACAGCGTCAGTCCGCCGGAGATGTACGGTGTAGTGGAATTCGACGGGGGAGGAAGGTTCGCTTTCAATCTCACCGATTGCGATGCAGAGTCGCTTGCCGTAGACATGCCTCTGGAAATGACCTTTCGCAGAAAATATGTCGATAACGTGCGGGGCATTCACGGTTATTTCTGGAAAGCAATGCCACCGAGAGTGTAACCAAAATGTAGTTGCCTGATAAATCAGGCAACTACAGATAATGACAAGAGCATAACTAGAATCATCCTTGAAGGAGGTTAAGGTGGCTGCAGGAATAAGAGATAAAGTAGCAATTATCGGGATGGGCTGCACCAAGTTCGGGGAGCTCTGGGGTAAAAGCCCGGAAGACCTCATGGTTGATGCTTTCAAGGAACTGATCGAGGATGCAAAGATAGAGAAGAAGGACATCCAGGCCGCCTGGCAGGGCGGCCCCGAGTTCACTCCGGGCAGCGTGGGAGACAGCGCTCTGCCCCTGGCTCAGACTTTAAAGCTTCCCTTCATACCCGTGACTAAAGTCGAGAATATGTGCGCCAGCGGCTCAGAAGCTTTCAGAGGCGCCTGTTATGCTGTGGCCTCAGGTGCTTGCGACATCGCCATGGCGCTCGGCGTGGAGAAGCTCAAGGATGTGGGATACGGGGGCCTTCCTGAATTCTCGCACTATGCCACTATAGGCACAAAGCACAGGATTATCGGAGCTAACCAGACTGCGCCGGGTATGTTCGCTATGCTGGCTACCAGATACTTCAACAGGTATGGCATCAGCCCGCAGGATGGCAAGAAGATGCTGGCTGCGGTATCAGCCAAAAGCCATCACAACGGCGCTTTGAACCCCAAGGCCCACCTGCGTAGAGAAGTGACTATCGAACAGATAGTGAATGCTCCGATTGTAGCCTGGCCCCTGGGACTGTTCGACTGCTGCGGGGTGAGCGATGGGGCGGCAGCAGCCATCGTCTGCCGTGCCGACATGGCGAAGCAGTTCAGGAGCGATCCTGTCTATGTCAAATCCCTACAGATTGCTGCTACTTCCGGCGAGGAAGAGATGTACACAGATTATGACTATACCCATGTGGAGACAACCACCCGTGCTGCAGGAAGGGCCTACGCCGAAGCGGGCATAAAGAACGCCCGCGAGGAGATCAGCATGGCCGAGGTCCACGACTGCTTCTCGATCACCGAGGCGGTAACCATGGAGGACTTGCAGTTCAGCCCCAGAGGTCAGGTGATGGACGATATCATGTCAGGCCGCTTCAATCTGGACGGGGCACAGCCGGTGCAGCCCGACGGAGGGCTGAAGTGCTTCGGTCATCCCATCGGCGCTTCTGGGATTCGCATGATTTATGAAATGTACAAACAGCTTCAGGGCAAGGCCGATAAGAGGCAACTGAAAAATCCCAAATACGGCCTCACCCATAATTTGGGCGGCATACCCTACAGGAGCGTAGTCAGTATAGTCATTGTAGGGAATTAGTTTAAAAACAGCTTAGAATTATCAACAATAGGGGCGTCCGCCTCGGGCGGACGCCCTTTACGTGCCCAACCGTAGCGTCGTGACTCCTGTCACGATGTAAATGCGTCGCCACAGGAGTGGCGACGCTACACAAAAGAATTGTGAACGAATGCACAAGATGCTATAATGAACGTCGAAAGTTGCTAATTAAGGAGGGCAAATGGCAGGGATTGCATCATACGGTGCATACATACCGCTTTACCGGCTGAATCGAGCCGAAATCACCAGCGCGTGGGGTGGTATGTTTCCAGTCCCGGGCGAAAAAGCGGTTGCCAGCTATGACGAAGATAGCATAACGATGGCAGTAGCTGCAGCCAGGGACTGCCTCAAAGGTTTCGACCGGAGCAAGGTTGACCGGTTGTATTTCGCTTCTACGACCTCTCCCTACAAAGAGAAACTGGCAGCATCTATTATTGCCGGCGCCCTGGGACTGCGCAGGGACATATACGCCATGGACTTCGCAGGCTCTTTAAGGGCCGGGACAAATGCCCTGAGAGCAGCTATCGATGCTGTGGACGCCAAGGCTGCCAAGTACGTTCTGGTCACCTGCGCTGAGACCCGTCTCGGGGCCCCCAAAGGCGATAAGGAGATAACC
>DAOUMT010000126.1:0-2310 GCA_034409195.1 Dehalococcoidia bacterium | reverse complement strand
CAATCTGTGCGAGCAAAAATCACATTTTATCACTGTGCCTTCTTGATAATCTCGTGCTCGGAATCCGAAAGCTTCGTAAGGTGTAGGAGTCTTGTAGTAGGTGCCTCTTTTATTAACAAAGAATCGTACCCTGTATGGACATGCTACTATACAGTAGCGGCAGCCTATACACTTGTTAGGATCGACAGTCACAATACCATTCTTTTTCTGACTGGTGGCTCCTGTTGGGCACACTGAAGCGCAGGCTGGAGTCTTGCAGTGATTGCATTGTACAGGCACGAATTGCCATCTGGCGTTGGGATATTTGCCATTCTCATTTGCCAGTACCCTGGTGAAGAACACGCCAGGGGGGGTGAAGTTCTCCGCCTTACATGCTGCCATGCATGAATAGCAGCCAGCGCATTTCCTGAGGTCGATAACCAAACCGTATCTCATTTAAGACCTCCTTACTCGGCCTTGTAGACCATTACTCTGGCTGCCGCCTCGAGGGCCGGGACTACAGGGGCTAGCGTCTTCATGTCCATGGGAAGAAGCGAGCCGTGGTGGGAACCCTTGCCCTCTGCCAGTTCATGTTTCATCCAATGACCCAGAGGTCCGTAAAAACCTAAGACCTCTTTGTGTACGCATTCTGTCAATTTCAATCTGCCTTTGACCCTCCCTGCTCTGGATTCCACCCATACTAGTTCATCATCCTTGAGGCCTTTCTTATGTGCAGTCTCGACGTTGATCAAGACGCGCAGCATAAAGGGGTCCCTTTCTGCTATCTCTATCAGCCATGGGTTAGTTGCCGGAAGCGTAGAGTGGTGGGATATCGCGGCTCTTCCGGATACTGCATATAAATCGTATTTGGGATCTTCCTGGTGGTGTATAAGAGCAGGATACCAGACAGGGATAGGCTCAAACTGCTGACACAAGTAATTTACATCAAGGCTTGTTTTCTCACCAACTTTGTCGCGCTCCAGATTCTCCCTCAGCTCATCACCTTGAGCCTTGAGTTTATACCAGTAAAAGGGGAGGCGGTTCTGGTTCCACCCCCATCGGTAATAAAACCTGTCCGGTGGAATCAGTTGCATGTTGTGCCCATGCTCTTTGAACCAGGCCAAATCTTTGCCGTAGAGCCCCTTGCATATCGCGTCGACATATTCTTCGTAAGTGCATTCCTTATTTATATCAATAATCCACGGCTCTCCCCAGCAATCCAGCCCCATGTTAGCCATGGCCATCATGCCCATAGGTCCGGTAAATATCTCTAATCGTTTAGCGAGCTCGAAATAAATCTCCGGACCGGACATGGACTTATACATTGGCGCAACTACCGGCTGCTGCAAATTTATTCCTTCAAAGAACCAGGTCATATTGAAAGCAGATAACCTCTCCAGCCAGTGAACATCAGGTAAGACCAAATCTGCGAAATCGTCTGACTCATCCAACCAGAGGGTGATGTCTACATAGAACGGTATCTTCGCCAGGGCTTGCGCTGTCATCTTCGGGTCTTGCGTGCTTACAAGAGAATTGATTCGCCAGTGCATCAAGCACTCGCACAGATAGTTCTCGTCAATCCCGTATTTTTTCGGATCTATCTGTCCCAGAATTGCATGATGCATGCCTGACATCCCACCGCCCCACAATGCCTTCATTCCGACATCTTCAAATGGGAACTTCCAGGGAGAATGCGGCTCCAGAGTATGGGTACCCATCGTTATCCCATCTTCGTCGGCAGGATAGGGGTACCGCCACTTGTGCCCGGAAAGGCCGAAAGTCTCAAATGCCGCAACTCCTCCCGGGGCTCGGTTGGACCCCAGTAGCATGTTCAAAACGATGCGGGCTTGCTCAGTCTTGGGACTGTTTGTATGACAATTTGTGCCGCGATACCCGGCTACAGCCACCGGTCTGTAAGCGTACTCCTTGCCGTCGAGAACGATTGTGCTACCTATTTGGGCCGCTTCAACGATCTCTTTAGCTAACCTGCGGATAGTGGCAGCGGGTATAGTAGTTATTTCCGCTGCCCATTCCGGAGTATATTGGAGTATCTGCTCTTTGAAAATTTGGAAAGCCGGTCTGCCTTCAGGCGGTTTATCAGGGTTTTCCGAAGCAGCCGCTGGCACCGTATAGGTTCCTTCAAGGGCGAAATCCTTAATAGTAGGATCGTTAAATATCTTGGCGGTGTTGTCCTTAGAGTCCCAGATCAGCGGTTTATTAGTCTCTTTGTCCCGTAAGGGGTAGCCATTTCCTCCAATCAGGTACGGAGCGTTGGTTTGCCTTTTGAGGAACTCCCGGTCATATATACCCAACTCATGGACTAGCACATAC
>DAOUMT010000125.1:0-3198 GCA_034409195.1 Dehalococcoidia bacterium | reverse complement strand
CAATGAACAGGTGCTCTTTCTCTATCAGTCCTGCCATGTGACGGTAGAAGAAGGTGAGCAGAAGTGTGCGTATGTGAGAGCCATCAACGTCGGCATCGGTCATGATTATGACACGGTTGTAGCGCAGCTTGGCATGGTCGAACTCCAGACTGCTGCCGGCCCCCAGGGCGGTGATCAGGGCGCGAATCTCATCATGGGACAGCATCTTCTCCGGACGGGCTTTTTCCACGTTCAGTATCTTGCCCTTGAGCGGCAGTATAGCCTGGAAGCGGCGGTCCCTCCCCTGTTTGGCGGAGCCGCCTGCGGAGTCGCCCTCTACTATGTACAGCTCGCACTCGACAGGGTCTTTCTCCGAGCAGTCGGCAAGCTTGCCGGGAAGGGTGGACATATCGCCCAGACCTTTCCGCGTGACCAGGTCGCGAGCCTTGCGCGCGGCCTCCCTGGCGCGAGCAGCGGTAAGACACTTCTCCATTACCCTCTTGCTCTCGCTGGGGTGCTCCTCCAGATAGGTCGCCAGGCCCTCGGCCACCACCGACTCCACCATGCTCTTGACTTCCTGGTTGCCCAGCCTGGTTTTGGTCTGGCCCTCGAATTGAGGATGGGTAAGCTTGACGCTGATAATAGCGGTCAAACCCTCCCTGACATCATCGCCGGTGAGGTTGGCTTCGTTGTCCTTGAGGAATTTGTACTTCCGGGCATAATCGTTAAGGACGCGTGTCAGCGCGGAGCGGAATCCGGTGAGATGGCTGCCGCCGTCCAGGGTATTTATGCAGTTGGCGAAGCTCAGGGTAGCCTCAGTGAAGCTTTCGTTATACTGGAGAGCAGTTTCTATCAGGGTGCTATCCACCATCTTGGTGATATAGGCCGGCATTTGCTGCAATACGGCCCGCTTCCGGTTAAGGTGTCGTACGAAGCTGACAATACCGCCTTCGAAGTAGAAGGTCTTCTCTATGTTATGGCGCAGGTCTTTAAACCAGATCTCCACGCCTTTGTTCAGATAGGCCATCTCGCGGAACGACTGAGACAGTACCTCGAAATTGTAATCGAGCTTTTGGAATATCTCCTCGTCAGCCAGGAAAGTCACCGTGGTGCCGGAGCCATCGGCTTTCCCGATTGCTTTGACCGGAGCCTTGGGTGCCCCGCGCACGTACTCCTGGAAACAGAGCTTGCCGTCCCGCCTCACCTCTACCTTCAGCCACGCCGAGAGTGCGTTCACCACCGAGGCGCCGACGCCGTGCAAGCCGCCGCAGACAGTGTAGCCGCGGCCTCCGAATTTACCGCCGGCGTGCAGGGTAGTCATGACAGTCTCTAGAGCTGAGACCATGGTGACCTGATGGATTTCGACAGGTATGCCCCTGCCGTTATCGGCCACGGTTACCGAGTTATCCTCGTGGATGGTGATCTCGATTTTGTCGCAGTAGCCTGCCATCGCCTCATCGATAGCGTTATCTACAATCTCATGGACAAGGTGATGGAGTCCCCGCTGGTCGGTGCTGCCGATGTACATGCTGGGGCGCATGCGCACCGCCTGCAGGCCATCCAGCACCTGAATATCCTGTGCGGTATAAGTATTATTGTTCTTGTTCTCTGCCATAATTTACCTGCTTAATGATTGCTCCCGAACTAACCTCAAGACCTGAATCAGCCATAACAATGCTAAAAAAGCATAGCTCGAATACAATGCAACGTTGTGAAGGGAGAACCTTCAGGAGATGGTGAGTCTGCTACAGCATATAATCCAACGGAGGCTTTTCCAACCAGCCAATCAATCGCACCCATTGATTAATTCTATCACATTTTAAGGCAAAAGTGAAGCAAAACCGCCTACTAAATTTAACTAAACTTACAAATGTTACTGCATCTTTACGCCAGCGTCACCTCCCCCGCAGCATCGGCGCTCAGGATAGCCTGAAAATCGTAGCCTTTGCGCTTTATCTCATCCGAGCCGCCCTGGTGGCGGTCAAGGAGCACCACTACCTTGACCACCTTGCAGCCCTCCGCCTCCACTGCCTCTATGGCCCGCAGCACCGAGCCTCCGGTGGTGATAACATCGTCGACTATAGCGACTTTAGAGCCCTTCTTCAGCGGCCCCTCGATGCGCTTCTGCGTACCATGCACTTTAGTCTCCGCCCTGACAATGAAAGCCGGGATAGGCTTGCCCTCTAGGTGGCTCACCACGGCAACTGCTGCGGCTATGGGGTCTGCCCCCATAGTCATGCCTCCCACCGCCTCCGCCCCGGTTCCCTTCAGAATATCGAAAATCTTCTTCCCGATAAGATAAGCGCCCTCAGGCCAGAGGGTCACCAGCCTGCCATCGAAGTAATAGGAGCTTTTCAGTCCCGAGGTAAGGGTGAAGTCACCATGAAGGACAGCGTGCTCTTTGAAAACATCCAACAGCCTTTTGTCATCAGCTTTGGTCATCTACCTAACCTCCAGGGTAATGTCAATTGCTTATAAATAATAAGGCTCCGGGTCTTGTGTCATTCTGACCCTGAACATAGTGAAGGGGAAGAATCTCGAGACCCTTCGCTATGCTCAGGGTGACATATATAACTCGTGCTCCTTTATATACTTCTCTACGGCCTCGGGAACCAGGTAGCGGATGGATAGCCCTTGCGCGACACGCTTCCTGATATCCGTGGAGCTGATATCTATCTGCTGGGGCACATCCATCAACATGATATGCGGCGAGACACCAGGAAGTGAGGCTTCCAGCTTCCATAAATCAGTCATGGCATTGCCAGGCCGACCTATCCCTACTATATGACATGCTTCCAGAAGCCGCTCAGGGTCTTTCCACCTGGGCAGCTTCGCCAGGGCATCAGGCCCCGCTAGGAAGTAGATTTCGGCTTCCAGCTCAGCCTTCAGTTCTAAAACAGTATCTATACTATAGGAAGGCCCGGGGCGGTCGATCTCCATGGTAGAGACCTTGAACTGGGGATTTGAGGCCACAGCCAGTCTCACCATGGCCAGTCTGTGCTCCGCTGAGGTTACCTGCTTTTCCTCCTTGAGCTTGAGCCAGGGGCGACCTGCCGGGATAAACAGCACCTCCCTCAATTCCAGCTTCTCCATGATATACTCTGCCACAATGAGATGCCCCAGATGTATGGGGTCGAAGGTGCCTCCCAGAACACCTATCTTACTCCCTGTCATGCTCATTCTCCCTGCTTTCCGTCCTTTTTGGCAGATAAGGGGCGA
>DAOUMT010000124.1:0-1872 GCA_034409195.1 Dehalococcoidia bacterium | reverse complement strand
TGTGGCCCGGCCACATCATCTCTCTTGAGTAACATCATGATAGCGGCCTATGAACAGGCAGTAATAGCCAACGAGATGTGTGGTATGGTCTACAGGATACTGCGTGGTATCGAGGTAAACCCTGATACTCTTGCCGTCGACGTAATCAGGGAGGTGGGACCGGGAGGGGAATTTATAACGCACAAGCATACGAATGAACATTACAAGCTTGAGAATTGGGAACCAAAGGTGGGTAACAGGGCAAGTGTAGAGGAATGGGAAGAAAGCGGAGCTCGGGGAGTGCGTGAAATGGCCAGGGAGAAGGTGAAGAGGATTCTGGCTACTCACTATCCAAAACCACTGGACAAAGATGTCCAAAGGAAACTCCAGGAGATTGTGGAGGAAACAGAGGGTTAGCCAGGCTCATTGCCACTTAGGGAGCTGGGCAGATACGGCTGCTGATTCTCAGTTAACCAGCTATGCATTTCCACTCGTTTCTGCGCGGTATCTTTGTGATCTCCTTAAAGCACCTGCATGCCTATTACATCGAATAAAGATGATGCAATTCCAATTACTATACGGTGCGTAAAATACTGCTGATGAGGTAATTATATATTCCGTATTAGGCTGGCTATTCGCTTTTCTTAGTCATTATGGGGTAAAGCAAGCGATGCCGATATAGGAACTATGTAGCTGCAGTGCAAATAAGAATCCAAAAATAGCTTGAAATGTACAATAAAGGGATGTGTCTATTCGATTAATTGTATGTCGGTAGATTCAAATTATTGACGCCGGGTAATGGAATGTGTTATAATTATAAAAAGCCATGAGACTTCTCAAGGCTTTTGGCATTTTTAAAAGGGTTGTAAACCTGACTTTTAATCAGGGTGTCACAGGTTCGAGACCTGTACGGCCTACCAGATTCAAAAATCGCAGGTTTTTGCCCCAGTTCTTCACAAGTTAAGGTGTCGTTGACGTCCGACTCAAGGTAACAAGTCAGGGAGTCGCCACTCAGGCCCTCGACCGATCCTATTATAATTGGTCAAGGGCCTTTCTGCAATCCATGTGATATGGGTGTGACAATAAGCTTCTCCGCACACTTGGGGCAGATACAGAAGCGGCAAGTGAAGAGCCAATAGGGATGGAGATGGATTTTCGGACGTCAATAAGGGTCTGAGGCGAATAACTGTTAATGTAGCAGCTTAATTCTGTCAATTGCCTGATTTTGAGCGGCTTGCCCCGGCTGAGTTTGATTTGATAACTGAGAGGAATACCGTAGTCACCAGTTCGAAAGCTTTCAGGCGGTAGACGCGGCTGACATGCTCACGGGATAGACCCATCTCCGCACTTATCTGCCGACAGCTCAAACCCTGTTTCAGTAAAGCCAGATAGCGGCAGGCACGAGCGAGAGCCGGTTCCGAACTGAGGTCATTCGTGACCTTTTCGATAGATGCCACCAGCACCGTACGTAGCGCCAGGCCTCTGGGCAGTACGTGTGAGCTGTAGCGTTCCCTGGCCAGCCTCTCCACGTAAGACAGGCGCGCCAGCGGACTGCGGTTCAAGGCCGAGCGGTCATCAAGGTTGCGCAGGGCATGACCCACCCGGCTCACCCACTGGTCGCTTTTCTCTTCGGTTGAAGATTCCTTTTGTAATACCATTGCAGGCTTCCGCTCGTTTGATTTCCTCCCATACTCCATGTTAACCTACGCTAAAAACCATGCCTATTAGGCTAATCGCAGCTAAGAACTCATTATAATTGTGACATTTGATAAACGTATCTGAGATGTCTAACTTGATGAGCGATAAGGAAGCAGCCAGACTCTATCGCCTCGACGATATCGGGGTAAGTCTCTGGGGTTATTGGGGCATAGAGCGTCCCGGCCAGCCCAGACT
>DAOUMT010000123.1:0-2730 GCA_034409195.1 Dehalococcoidia bacterium | reverse complement strand
AGGCTATCCACTGCTGTGGCAATACCGACTGGTCGGTTCTGCTGCAGACCTCTATCGACATCTTGAGCTTCGATGCATATAACTACGGAGAAGCCCTGGCCCTCTATCCGGACGAGGTCAACAGCTTCCTCACCCGTGGAGGCGTCATCGCCTGGGGTATAGTGCCCAACGATGAGCAAATTCTAGCGAAAGAGACGGAAGGCAGCATCGCAGACAGGCTGGAGAAAACAATGGGTCTGCTCTCAAAAAAAGGCATCAGCCTCAATACTATCAAATCGCAGTGTTTGATCACACCTTCTTGCGGGCTGGGCTCTATTTCCATAAAAGCAGCCACAAGAGCCTTAGAGTTGACTGCTGCGGTCTCAGCAGACTTTAGAAAGAGTCATAATATACAGAACTGATAATCATCAAATAAGCTAACAGTATTTGAGGAGGTATTATGAGCCGAAAGGCACGAAAATTGGCAAGGGGTGTGGCTATAGTGGGGGCCGGGATGTCGAAGTTCGGTGCATTTCCTGATAAGAACAGCCGGGACTTGTTCGTGGAAGCATTCACCGAAATGACCAAGTCTGTAGACAAAGGCATAGATACAAAAGACATTGAAGCTCTCTATGTGGGAAATTTCTCCAGCGACCTATTTGAGGGACAAGGACATGTTGCTCCCATCATGGCTGACTGGGTAGGTATGGTACCCAAGCCAGCCACCAGAGTAGAGGGCGCCTGCGCCAGCGGCGGAATTTCCATCCGGGACGGATTCATAGGCGTGGTCTCCGGCCTTTACGATATCGTGCTGGTCAGCGGCGTCGAAAAGATGAGCTATCTGCCCACTGAAAGGGTAACCGATACACTCGCTTCTGCCGCCGATACCATTTACGAGGGCTGCCCCGGATTTACGTTCCCCGGCCTGTATGCAGCCATGGCTACAGCGTACATGGCGAAGTATGGCGCCACCCTGGAAGATTTTATGAGAGTTGGTATTAAGAACCACAAAAACGGGGCCTTAAATCCTAAAGCCCAGTTCAATAAGTCCATAAAAGACCTGATGAACGCTCGGATAGAGAAAGCAAAACAAAAAGGTGAGCCGTTACCCGCCTGGAAAGATGAGTTCGATTTCCTCAAAGACCCCCAGGCGAACCCAACAGTAGCCTGGCCGATGAAGCTGTTTGACTGCTCACCCATCACAGATGGGGCGGCCTGCATTCTTCTGGTCGCCGACGACCTGGCTAAGAACTTCACAGATAAACCTATCTATATCATCGGCTCCGGACAGGGAAGCGACCACGCACTGCACGAGAGAGAAGATATGACAACCATACAATCGGCAAGGGTTGCAGCAAAAGAGGCTTACGACATGGCTGGCGTGACATCCCAGGACATCCAGATTGCCGAGGTACATGACTGCTTCACCATTGCTGAGCTAGTGGCCATCGAAGACCTGGGGTTCCTCAAGCCTGGAGAGGCCATCAAAGCAACCAAAGAAGGGGTTACGGCTCGCGAGGGAGCCAAACCCATCAATACCTCCGGCGGGCTGAAATCCAAGGGACACCCTGTGGGGGCTTCCGGCGTGGGGCAAACGGTGGAGATATGGCATCAGATGAGAGGGACGGCCGGGTCAAGGCAAGTACCTGGAAAAGATATCCGCCTCGCGTTATCGCACAACGTCGGCGCTACCGGCGGTACCTGCGTAGTTCACATTTATGAGAGGAGATAATACCTTGACAGAGGAAAGGAAAGTAACCAGCACCTCATTTTACCAGTTTCTCGCCGAGAAAAAGCTCATGGCTTCCAGATGTAAGAAGTGTAATGCACTATATCTGCCCCCTCATCCCATTTGTGAGAAATGTTTCGGTACCGATATGGAGTGGGTGGAGATGAAGGGCAGCGGTAAGCTCGCTGCCTTCACTGCCATTTCCGTAGGCCCAACCTGTACCATCGCGGAGGGCTATAGTAGAAATAACCCTTATCTGGTAGGAATAGTGAAAATGGACGAAGGCCCCAAAATCAGCGGTCGAATTCATGGTATTGATCCCAAAAATCCAGAGAAAATCAAGGTGGGGGCGCCTGTTAAAATAGAGTTCACAGAGAATAAAGAAGGCGCAAGGAATTACCTCAACTTCAAGGCCCAGTGAGCAGAGAAACAGGTTTCAACTTTAACTGAGGAGGCAAAGTTGGCAGGCATATTATCGTATGGTGCTTATATCCCTATGTGGAGAATGAGCAGAGACGAGATAGCCAGGTCAATAGGGAGCGCATCGCTGGGTGGAGAGAGGGCCGTTATATCCTGGGATGAAGACAGTCTGACGATGGGAGTGGAGGCAGGCCTCGATTGTATGACAGGCTTTGAGCCTAAAGAAATAGATGGACTTTACTTTGCTACCGTTTCCTCTCCTTTCAAAGAAAAACAGTCTGCCTCCTTAATCGCTTCGGCTTTAGATCTCAGAAAGGACATATTCACTTTCGATTTCACAGGCTCGCTGAGAGCAGGGACGTTGGCAGTGAAATCCGCCTCCGATGCTATAAAGGCGGGGACGATGAAGAAAGTCCTGGTCATCGCTGCAGATGACAGGAAAGCTGAGCCACGTTCTGATGCCGAACAGACATTTGGTGACGGGGCGGCTGCCTTAATGCTGGGTGAGGGGAAGGATTCCGTCGCAGAGATAGAAGACTTCTCCACTGTGCGAGACCCCATACCAGGCCCATGGAGAAGGGAAGAAGACCCATATCCTAAAG
>DAOUMT010000122.1:0-8103 GCA_034409195.1 Dehalococcoidia bacterium | reverse complement strand
TTTCCGAACTCGTCCAGCCTCTGCTCAAGCTGCTTCTGTCGCAAGGAGATGGTGAAGTCCCCCCGGGTCCTCTCGAGAACGCCTCGCACCATGTCTGTAGTACGCCTCAAGCCGCCGGTCAGGGCATCGTGGAAATCTATAGTCACCAGAAGACTGTAGATGTCGTCCATGGCCCAGAGTATTTCCTCGCAGCGCTCAATCTTGCCTTCTCGCAGGGTATCGAGCAGGTGCCGCCTCATCTCTCCTGCTGCCTCACCCAGTCCGTTGAGGTAAGCAGCGTAACTTATGCCAAGCTCGTCGGGATCGGGCAGGTTCTCACCTGCCACCAGGGCCAGAGTGATGCAGGCCTCGGCATACTCTTTCTGGCCGTTGTGAACAAAGCCTCCGTAGAATAGCTCGCCGTGCTGTGCCAAAGTTTTGTTCATATCTTCCACGTTGGCCCTGGCCGAACTTATCAGCTCTCTTGCCTGGTCAAATTCTCCGCGGTGCACGGCCCGGATAGCATTGGCGCTGAAGCGAATCGCCTCCCGGGAAAGCTGCAGCCCCTTCTCACGGGCGCTGTCCTCTGTGGAGAAATAACTGCGCACCTTCTCGCCCACTGTGTCGAGCCTTGAAGTGGGTCTGTTCATTTATCACTTCCTCTGTTTATTATTTTTGCCAGCCTCTGGCTTGCTTTTTGCACATTATCGGTCCCGAGCACGGCGCTGATCACAGCTATCGCATCGGCGCCAGCCTTTATAACGTTGGAGATATTATCCTCGTTTATGCCGCCGATGGCAACCACAGGCACCGACACTTTCTTCTTCACCTGTCGCAATATCTTAAGATTCGCCAACCTCGTCCCCGGCTTTGAAGATGTAGGGTAGATAGAGCCAACAGCGATGTAATCGGCCCCATCCTTCTCTGCTTTAAGAGCCTCTTCCAGCGTAGCCGAGGAGCAGCCCAGTATTTTATCTGCGGGTAGCATCTCGCGGGCGGTATCGAAAGGCAAGTCCTCCTGCCCGATGTGAAGGCCATCGGCATCCGAGTCGATAGCGAGGTCAATATAGTCATTCACAATAAAGAGCACATCAGACTCGGCACAGACCTTTTTCAGCTCTCGAGCCAGAGGAACAAGCATACCTCTTGGGCGCAGTTTATCGCGGAGCTGAATTATCTGGGCTCCCCCTTGAATCGCCTGCCGTGCGATGTCGAGCTCACTTCGTCCTTTTAGCGCCTGGGTGTCTATTATCACGTAGAGCCCGCTTACCTTCTCTTTTTTGTTGTGGCGAAGCAGTTCCATCACTATTTTCTGCTCGAGTGTGTAAAGGGCGAAGCGGGCGTGCTTGAATTTGTCCCAGTCCAATCCGAAATCATCGCCCTGGACTTTGGCCAGTTCCTCGAGGACACGTAGGGATTGCTGGACACGCCGTGAGTTGGCGCTGACCAGGCTGATGGTATCCGTTCGCTCAGCCTCACTATCTACATCCAGAAAAGCACCCACGTCCTCATTAGCCCGCCGGGCTTTGAGGAGCCTCTTCTGAAGCGACCTGTTTTTGGGCAGAAGCTCATGGCGCATGTTTTTCAACTGTTCGCTGAGTTCGGAATCGTTCAGGACGAAGCGCGTTACGTCCTCGAGGAGACGTAAGCCCTCGCCGATGCGATTGAGGTTAACATCGAGAATTCGAAGCATGTTGAGGCAGCCTTAGAGCAGGTCCTTTAACGGTTTCGGCATCTCACCTTCCCTGGCGGCAGCGATCGATTGCTTAACTCCGGCAAAGGTATCCCTATATTCTTCGCTGTCCATATCTACGCCGAGGGCTTTGAGTCTTTTCTCTGTCCATCTTCCTATGTTGCGCGGGTCTTTGTAGTAATCAGGGTCTTTAGGAATTGCAGCGGCCGGGCCGGACTGTTCCCAGACATCCTTTGTTGTCCTGTGGTAGGCAAATCCGGAGATACAGCGGTCGAGTCCGCTGCTGCCGCAGGCAGGGCATGTTGGATTAGTGGGAGGGTTGAAGCTCCTCACAAAAAAGCTTGCTTTTTGTCGACACTTGTTACAGAAAAATTCATAGATAGGCATAGCGCATCACTCTGCTTCCGCGCCTCCTGATTCGGTATCTCCCTTAAGCTCAGGCGGCTTAAAATCCTCCACCACCTTGTTCATGTCCTCGCCCGCATCCAGCCTGCTGAGCATCTCCTCTGTCTCGGGGGTAACGTCCTCGCCGGTAGCGCGCGCCATCTTACGGCTCCATTCGGCGAGGGCGCGAGGGTCATTCCTCATTAGCCCGCTGGTGAGTTTGGAGTCGGAGAGGATCTCATCATAGACGCCTCTATCGTTTTTGGACCTGCGCATGGCAAAAGGGGAATAGATGCGGCTTAACTCTTTGCTGCCGCACCTGCTGCAGCTCGGGTTGGTGGGAGGGGAAAAGCCCTGGACAAATATATCCACGCGGCGTCGGCAGCTACTGCATCGGTATTCGTAAATCGGCATCCTTTGTCACCTTACGTTCCGAGAGATTTCATCTTTACAGATTCGATTTTACCATAAAAGGGGCGGTTCAGTAAACCAACCTGAAGAGAAATCGTTAGGTTGCGAAGGAGGAAGTTTTGTATGTATTTGACATTCACCCTCACCTGGCCTCTCCGTTCGGCTGAGCTCACGGCGAAGCCCGTCAAGGGAGAGGAACTTAGGTACAGCCGCGTTCTCAGCTGAAATATTGCCCGTGGTGGTTCTGCAAATCCTCCCTCCCCTTGAGGGAGGGATAAGAGGGAGGGGTAATGAGGCAAAATCTTGTGCCCTGGTAATCACTGTCGATGATTATTACTGTTACTACTTTGTTCTGGCACCACTCATGGGTATCGGACAAGGCCCTGACATTCGATATCACCATAGATAGAGCCATGCTATAATGAGGAGCGGAAACGTGGGGTTGCCTATGAACATAGATTCAGCCAGACCTCTGGGTATAACGCGATGCGGAAATGCTGAATTCAGGTGGGGACAGCGCACCTATATCATGGGCATCGTCAACGTCGACCCTGATTCCTTCTCCGGCGATGGACTGCACGATGCCGAATCTGCTATTCAACAGGGGAAGCGTTTCGCCGACGAGGGCGCCGACATTATAGACGTGGGCGGAGAGTCCACCCGCCCTGGCTTCGAGCCTGTCTCCGCGGAGGAGGAGTTGAGGCGTGTGCTGCCCGTCATCGAGAGGCTGGCCGGTGAACTGTCTGTGCCGGTGAGTGTAGACACTTATAAATCTGAGATGGCACGGCAGGCAGTTGCAGCGGGGGCGTGCATGATAAACGATGTCTGGGAGCTGAAGCGCGATCCCAGGCTGGCACAGGTGGCGGCTGAAGCAGGTGTGCCGCTGGTCATCTCGCAGAATCAAAGGGAATCACGTTTTCACGACTTCTTCCCTGAGCTTATCGCTAGCCTCAAGAAAAGCATTCAAGTAGCGCTGGATGCTGGTATGGACTGGAACAATATCATCATCGACCCCGGCATCGGCTTCGGCAAGACAGTGGAGCAAAATGTGGAGATTGTGCGCCGCCTGGCAGAGCTGAAAGCGCTGGGAAGGCCTATTCTGCTTGGCACCTCCCGCAAATCGTTTATCGGCCATGTTCTAGATTTGCCCGTGGACCAGCGCGTGGAGGGGACGGCAGCGACGGTTGCCATCGGTATCGCCAATGGCGCTGACATCGTGAGGGTGCACGATGTGGCACAGATGGTGCGGGTGGTGAAGATGAGCGATGTTATTGTCAGGGGCAAGAATTCGTGACCATGGTTACGGTATACCTCGCCCTGGGTTCAAATCTGGGTGACAGGGTGGGCAATCTCAGGTCGGCCGTGGGGCATTTATCTCAAAAGCTAACCGTTAAACAGGTCTCTTCCGTATACGAGACGGAGCCCGTCTATTTCAAGGAGCAGCCGCTGTACCTCAATGCAGCCCTGTCCGCGATGACCAAGCTCGACCCTTTTCAGCTTCTCCGCTTCGTAAAAAGCGTCGAGACTGGCCTGGGGAGACAGCCCGGCTTTCGTAATGCTCCCCGAACTATCGATATAGACATCCTTTTCTACGGAGACCGGATTATCGAATCCCCCGGGCTTACTGTTCCTCATCCTGGTATTGCGGAGCGTGCCTTCGTGCTGGCACCGCTGGCTGAGATTGCACCCAGGATGGTTCATCCTGTGTTGCGAAAAAGGGTCAGCGAGCTGCTTGCAGCAGTCGAGGGATTGGAAGGTGTCAAAAAATTCGGTGAATTGTAGGGACAGACACATTGGTCTGCCGCTACTTGGAGGTCAATATGTATCAGGTATCGGTCAGGCAGCACTTCGATGCCGCTCACTATCTAAGAGGTTATGGCGGTAAATGCGAGGCGTTGCATGGGCACCGCTTCGAGGTTGTGGTTAGCGTGGAGGCAGGGAAGCTTAATGATATAGGAATAGCCTTCGACTTCGCTGAGCTTAAGAAGTATGTAGGCGAGGTACTGAAGCGGTTCGATCACGCCTGTTTGAACGATGTTAAGCCCTTCGATAAGATTAACCCGTCATCGGAGAACATCGCGGCAACCATATACAAAGAGCTTAAAAAACGGCTGAGCGGTTTGGCTATCTCACAAGTTGAGGTTTGGGAATCTCCCGAGTCCAGAGTTACCTACACCCCGTAGAAACGATTCTCGGAAGTGCCCTTACGCAGTGGGGCTTGCGGCACTTTTTTCTTTGGTTTGTTGTGTTTTGGGGGCTTCCTCGGTGGTCGCCATCAGCCGCCCGATGGAAAAGCCAATTCCCAGGGCTCCCAGGAAGGCGACAATCACGGGAGCAGCGATTGCCCAGAAGCGCCAGGGCTCACCGGCAACTAAACCCCAGATAAAAAGGCCGGCAAGAACAATACAGCCGAGGCAGATTAACGTACCACCCACCTTGAACCTGTTCATTATCTGCTCTTACCTCCTACTAACTTCTGACTTGGGACATTTCCTTAATTGCGCAGATCCGGCGGCAATAGGTTGGGTATAGAATCCTTGATGGGATAGGTTTGGGAGCACTTAGTGCACTTTAACGTACCTGTAATAACCTCTTTCTCGTCCTCTTCTATTACTTCCAGTTGGAGGTCGCCCTTGCATATCGGGCAGGCCAATATTTCCATCAGGTCTTTTTTCATAGTGCCTCTCTCTGGAAAAACGCCTCAGTTAGAATGATTGTAGTTTATGTACGATTTTAAGTCAAGGGGATAAAAGAGGCTAAGGCGTAGTCGATACTAGGGCTATTGTTCGGTTAGGAGCCCACCCCCAGTCATGTAGCGGCCAGATTATGATCCATGCCTTGCCGATTATCTTATCCCGGGGCACTGGCCCGGCTTCGCGGGAGTCATAGCTGACGCTGCGGTTGTCTCCCATGACGAAGTACTCGCCCTCAGGCACCGTCCATGTGCCGCTGGTGCCGCTATGATTAGGTGGCAGATACGGTTCATCAAGTTTAAAACGTTGGCCGTTTACTTCGGTTATATACACGCTGCCGTCGGGTGTTACCTGCACGGTCTCGCCGGGCAGACCGATTATTCTCTTGACGCGGTCATTCTGGGGCTGGTCGGGAGCCTGGAAAACAATAACATCGCCTCTACGGGGGTTGTGGCCGAACCAGTAGGCTGTCTTGTTTACAATAACATATTCGCCGTTTTGCAGGTTGGGCTCCATGCTGGTGCCATCGATCCTGAAGTTCTGTATCATGAAATGGATGGCGAAGAAGATAACCAGAGCCAGGAGAATGACCTGCAGTGTTTCGCGGATTAGAGTTCTCATCTTAAATATGGTTGACAAGGGGCTTAAGCCCCTTGTCAAAGCCTTTCGGCATTCCTCTGTTAAATTGTTTAGACAGCCGGGTTAGATTGCTCTGGCCTAATTATGTTAAAATGGACAGAGTCTTTACATATACTGAATTAGTATAAATAGGCACTACCTGTGAGTCAAGCACGATTTAGATATTCTGTAACAACAGTTGAGTGCAGTGAAGAAAAGTTCCCCCGCCGCGATTTTTGAACATTTCCATTCAGGCGCTCTTTTAAGCTCGCAGGATGGATGTTTAATGGATGAACAGGAGTTAATCTCACGAAGTAAGGATGGCGATGTCGATGCTTTCAACTCGCTGGTTGAGCAATATCAGCGCCTGGTCTACAATCTTGCCTTGCGGATGCTGGGCAACGCTGAGGCAGCCGAGGACGCCAGCCAGGATGCGTTTCTCTCAGCATATAGGGCTATCGACAAATTCAGGGGTGGCAGCTTCAAGTCCTGGGTCCTGCGTATCGCCGCCAACTCCTGTCATGACAAGCAGAGGGTAATTCGACGCTATCGCATAGTCTCTCTGGACACTCTGCTGGAAACCGACGATCTTCCTCAGTCCAATAATACCGAATCCCCCGAAGACTATGCCTTGCGCCGGGAACTGGGCCGGTTCCTCAACGATGGGCTGGCTCATCTTCCCGAGGACCAGCGCCTGGCAGTCATCCTTTCCGATGTTGAGGGCTTGAGTTATGAAGAGGTCGCGCAGGTTGCAGGCTGCTCTCTTGGTACTGTGAAATCGCGATTGAACAGGGGGCGAACTCGTCTGAGAGACTTTCTGCTTCAGCATGAGGAACTTTTACCCTCGAAATTTCGTCTAAATAAATAAGGGGTAATGCAATGTTCAAGGGTAAATGGGGGAAGTCCCAGTGCCGAAAAGTACGGGGCATGCTCTCCGAATACATTGATAATAGGCTGGACGCTGAGAAGAAAACCCTCGTCGAGCGGCATCTCCAAACATGCGAGGCTTGCTCAAAGGAGCTTGAATCGCTGCAAATGACGGTGCAGTTGCTGCACAGGGTGCCTGAAGTGCCCGTGCCGCGCTCTTTTGCAGTGACTGTGCCTCAGCCGAAACGTGAGACCGTATTCGGGTCAGCGAGCCTGCGCTGGCTGCGCCCTGCTACTGCTATTATCGCTATCGCCCTTGTAGTGTTGCTCGCGGGCGACTTCTCTAATGTTTTTGTGAGCAGTCCCGGGGTTAATAGCGGGGCTAACGTAACTTATGTTCACCTCCCACCATCGGCTCCTACCGAACAGCAGACTATGGTCGCTGTTCCGGGTGTTATGGGTAAGATGTCTATTTCTACCGCAAAAGCTGTAGGATACACGGATTACACCGTACTTACTTCTCCACCCGCTTTTCGGTCTACAACAGTGACAGCCCAGGGTTTTGTCGGAGTTGAAGGTCCGGCCGGTCTTCCAGCCGGAGCAGGAGTAATAGTTCAGGAAGAGAAGGCTGGCGTCGGTTGGCCGCTGAGACAGATTGAAATAGGCCTGGGTGCTGCTTTGTTTATTCTGCTAGCGCTGATAATTTCCACAGGTAGATGGCGCAGGGCGAGAGTGGCTGTTAAGTGAGAGGGCACCTGCCGCTAATTTGAGCTTGCTAGCAGAGACATCCGTTTTTTAGCGTCCGCCGCAGTTCGAGTGAAGCAACCCAGAGCAAGGTCCAAGGCATATCTGAAAAGTTAGCCAGCTTGCCCTTGAGAAGTGACAGGCTGGATAAGGAGGTTCAGAATGAAGAAGTGGCTGATACTGGTAATTGGCCTGGTTCTGGCAGCTTCTCTGCTGTTGGTAGGATGCGAGTCTCAGAAGAGCCCTAGTTCAGTGGAGGCACAAGGGTTGTCGAGTGCGCAGAGTACTGTAGTCACGCCTGCAGGATATATCTCACAGCAGACAGGGATCTGGGTGAGCGGCACAGGAGAGGTGGCGGTTACACCTGATGTCGCCATTCTAACGCTGGGCGTCCAGGCGCAAGAGTCAACCGTGGTGGCGGCGCAGAGCGAGGCAGCCGTTGCGATGAATGCGGTGGTGAATGTACTCAAGGCGAACGGAGTCGCAGACAAAGATATACAAACGCAGTGGTACAGTATTTCTCCAGTGACCAAATGGGATGACAAGACAAACGAGCAAATCACAACCGGCTATAGCGTTACCAATACGGTCACGGCAAAGATCAGGGACATGAGCAAAGTCGGCACTATTATTGATGCCGTGACTGAGGCCGGGGGCAATTTAACTCGAATCAATGGCATCAGCTTCACTGTGGATAATCCTACGGCCTACTAC
>DAOUMT010000121.1:0-6507 GCA_034409195.1 Dehalococcoidia bacterium | reverse complement strand
GAGTAAACCAGAAAAGGACGAGCCAGATAAGCTATTGATATGGGCGAAAAATCAGCAGAGTGTGCTCTTTCAAGTTCCCACTGACTCTGTTCAAAAGGCATATGCGGAAATGGCTGAGAGCATCGAGGGCAATAGCAAATATGCTAAACACTGGGTTCAGGAGTTCCTAGCTGGTGCTGATTTGTGGGTAATTGCACATGCTAAAGCATCGGGTGGCAAGGTCGTTACATTTGAGAAACCGCCAGAACCGAACTGTAGGAGGGTAAAAATTCCAGATGTGGCAGCACAATTTGGCGTAGGCTGCATCTCCCTCTGGGACATGTTGGACGAATTGAACGCTAATATTTAGTGTTGAAAGTCCCCAAACCGCGCCAACTACGAATAAGGAGAGTTGGAAACACCGTTTAGTTGCGCGCGGGTTTCGTAGTATGATATACTTGGTCAGAATTTAATACACTCTCCGATCTACTGTGCCTAAACCTCGATAATTTGGGGCAGGGTCCGGTGGACGATAGGGTATCGCGGGAAACAGCGGTGCCTCCCTTTTGGAAAGGAGAGCTTGCCAGCGCATTATATGCATGCGCGAAGCGCCTCCTTTCGAGGCGCTTTTCTTTTTGGTATTAGCTGAAAACTGAATACAGGTCTCCGAGCCTCATCTCCTAAAGGTTCTTACCTATGGAGACTGGCCGATGGGTATCGCGGGAAACTACGATGCCCCCCGTGTTTGGAAAGGAGAGAGCGATGGGAAACAAGCTCCGAACTGTGCTCGGGCGCTCGCCACCACCCGCCTGGAATTGCGTGGGGGAACTATCTTAAGAAACCAGAATAAAAGAAGGAGAGAATTAATGTGGCATAATCCTAAGAAAGGTTGGGGAATAACTACTCTTATAATTGTGGTAGTTCTTCTAGCAACCATCGTTTTATCGGCTTGTAGTTCTAATACACCAACTTCGTCTCCGGGCAATACGACGGGCCAGAGTACTGGCCAAGTAACCCTGACCTTATTCGGAGCCGGTACGCTGGCAGGACCATTCAAGGATATCGACGCTGCTTTCACTCAGGCCAATCCCGATATCACGATCCAGGCTCAATTTGGCGGCAGTGTCAGTATGGCCAAACAAATAACCCAGTTGCATAAGCCGGCAGATATACTGGCTGTGGCCGATTATAATGTTATTCCCAAGTACCTCTATTCACAAAACGGGAGCCAGGAATATGCTAACTGGTACATTGGTTTTGCCTCCAATGCTGTGACCTGGATGTACACTGACAAGAGTAAAGGGGCTGGCAATATCACCAGCGATAACTGGTATCAGGTGCTCTCTCAGCCAGGCGTGGAAATCGGCCGTTCGAATCCGGATACCGATCCCTCCGGTTACCAGACTCTGCAGATGCTCCAACTGGCCAGTAAATATTACAATGTGCCCGATTTGGAACAAAACATCCTTAACAACTCCCCGCAGCAAAATATCCGGGACACCGAGACCGACCTTATCGCCGCATTGGAAGCCGGACAAATCGATTATCTGGGTATTTACACCTCCACGGCCATCCAGGATAAGTTTAACTATCTGAAACTGCCGCCACAGATTAATCTGAGCGACCCCTCTATGGCGGCCCAATACGCTACCGCTTCTGTGCAGACGAGCTCCGGCAACGTACCCGGCAGTCCCATTATTTATGCGATAACGATCCCGACCAATGCTCCTAACTCTCAGGCTGCCCAGCAATTCATTAAGTTCCTTATCAGCAGCCAGGGCCAGGCTATCATGCAACAGGACGGCTTCCAGCCGCTGAATCCAGCAATTGCTCAGGACTGGCAAAATGTACCTACTGCGCTTCAATCGGTGGTTAAAGCATGGCCGACAATAACACCAACAGCGACACCGTCATCAACACCATAGCCAAAGCTCATACCAATGGGGGACGGGGTCGACGAATCATATCCCGCCTCCCTTTGGTATCGCTCTGGTTCCTGGGGGGTCTGCTTCTAGCATTTATTCTGATCCCGCTGATAAATATGACGGCTCACCAGACCTTTCAATCCCTGGGAGAGGTGGCCGCTCAAGCGGATGTCCGGGCCGCTATCTGGATGAGCCTTGAATCAGCCGGCATCACGGCTGTCGTGGCTGTAATCTTAGGCACCCCATTAGCTGCCCTTCTGGCACGCAGCAAGAGCAGATTAAAAGGGATTATCGAAGCCTTGGTAGACCTGCCACTGGCCGTGCCGCACACCGTAGCGGGCATTGCCCTTCTATTAGCTTTCGGTAAGGAAGGGTTGATAGGTTCCGCGGCTGCACCGCTGGGACTGCGATTCTATAGCACCGAGGCCGGCATTATAGTGGCGATGCTTTTTGTCAGCGTTCCCTTTATGGTCAATTCGGCCCGGTTAGGATTTGAATCTATTGATCCGCAGATGGAAAAAGCCGCCCGTACGCTTGGCGAAAGCCATTTTGGCGTACTTCGACGAGTTAGCCTGCCTCTCGCATCTGGCGGTATCCTGACCGGCGCTATTTTGACTTATGCCAGGTCCATTAGCGAAATCGGCTCTGTGATGATACTGGCTTATTATCCGATTACAGCTCCGGTCAAAATCTATGAACTGTTTCTGCAATTCGGGTTGGGTGAATCATCGGCTATGGCTGTATTGTTTCTGATAGTCGCTCTTTCCACGTTCCTGGTATTCCGGTATCTGGCCAATTTCTCCTGGGCATCGCGGCGCTCATGAGCTATTTTTCTCTTCAACAAATATCGGTGAAACTGGGCAATTTCAGGCTCCGCCATATATCCTTATCGCTCGAACCCGGACAGACATTGGTCATTCTGGGCCCGAGCGGCTCCGGTAAAAGCGTTCTCCTAGAGACTATAGCCGGCTTTAATACCCCAGCTGAAGGCCGGATCGAATTGAACGGAGAAGATATCACCGCTCTGCCTCCGGAGAGCCGTGGAATGGGCTATGTTTTTCAGAGCTATGCTCTTTTCCCCCATTTGACAGTAGAACAAAACGTTTCCTTTGGATTGCGGAAGCACCCCGACCGTCAGCGCCGCACATTCGAGATGCTGGACTTTCTGGGTATTCGTTCTTTAGCCAGGCGTAAAACCGGTACCTTAAGCGGTGGAGAAAAACAGCGAGTGGCGCTGGCACGAGCGCTGGCCAGAAACCCCAGGCTCTTTCTCTTTGATGAGCCCCTCTCTGCGGTAGATGCTGCAACACGAGAGGAGCTGCGTGACGAGCTGCATCACTTTCTAAGAACGCTCCAGGCTACCAGTCTGTACGTGACGCATGATCGGACAGAGGCCATGGTGCTGGCTGATTTTTTGGCGATTATTAGAAATGGGTCGATCCGGCAAATAGGCCGGGCCAATGAAGTGTTCACACATCCAGTTGATTCATGGGTGGCCCAGTTTGTGGGCATGCAGGTCTTGCGTCCGGAGTGGGTGAAGTTCCTGGACAAGAGCACAGCCCAAGTAGGAATTGGGGGCAATACGTTAACCGCCCTGGTTAAGAACTCTGGTGCACGGCAATGGATGGTCGCTTTCCAGCCGGAAGATGTTCTAGTCACCCGAAGTGGCAGTCAGTCACCGGCGGGTGAAAATACAATTCCTTTAGTAATGGATAAAGTGGTGTCGCTAGGTCCTCTTGTCCGTATCGACCTAATCGGTAGTGTGTCACTGACGGCCTTGATTCTCCGCCGGCAATACTTTGAACTCAACCTTCATCCGGGTGATGCTGTGAATGTATGTATCAATCCCTCAGACCTTCAACTGGTCCCTGAAGTCGAACCGGATACACCATAAGCCTAATGCACATCCTCAACTTAGACTTTCACTATTGTTCCTGAGATAGCTGGAATCTATTTGACAAACCTTTACAAATCATGTTAGAAATTAGCAGTCAAAGTTGCACGCCCTTAACTAACTGATTCCACGTATTTAAGCACTATTCCGAGGAGACTTCTAAGTAGCGTCATTGATTTTTCGAGGGAAAGTAACCCCAAATATTCGCAGATTTTAGGAGGTTCGAATGAAAGCCAGGAAGTTGTCCAAGATATTCGATATTAAAGGGAAGGCGGCCATTGTAACCGGAGCAGGCCGGGGCATAGGCCGGGCTATCGCTTCCGACCTAGCCGGTTTCGGGGCCAGCGTAGCCATCGCAGACATGGACTTGCCCAGTGCTCAGAAGGCGACTCGCGAAATCGAGTCCGCAGGGGGCAAAGCCATTGCCGTAAAGGCCGATGTGTCTGATAGCAAGAGTGTTGACCAGATGGTCAAACGAGTTCTCGATAAATTCGGCAAGATAGACATCCTGGTAAACAACGCTGGTATTATGAGCAGATGCATGGTCATGGATATGAAAGAGGAGGAGTTGGAGAGGACGCTAGAGATTAACCTGAAAGGCGTTTTTTTGTGCTCTCAGGCTGTAGCCAAGCACATGATTGAGCGCAAAAGCGGGAAAATTGTAAATGTGGGCTCTTCTATGTCTTCGCGAGGTTCAGTGTGTAACCTGTCGGGAGGGGGCGCCGATTACTGCGCATCGAAGGCAGCGGTTCAGGCTTTCACCAGGACGCTGGCTATGGAACTGGCTCCCAGCGGCATAAATGTCAACGCTGTCGCCCCGGGCATCACCAACACGCCGATGCATGATGGCTTGTGGGAGGGGGCGAAACTGTATTACGAGAATAGCGTTCCCATGGGCAGGTTGGCGGAACCCGAGGATATAGCTGACGTGGTGTTGTTCCTGGCTACCGATGCCGCCCGTTACATAACAGGCCAGACTATTCACGTGAACGGCGGACAGATAATGGTAGATTAGAGGAGGTGACCGTGGCTAAGCTGACCAGGCTTTTTGAACCTATCAAAATAGGGAAGCTGGAACTCAAGAACAGGATTGTGATGCCTGCCCTGAACACAAAGCTGGGCAATGAATGGGGCGCTATGAGCGAGCGGATGATTGATTACTATGCGGAAAGGGCCAGAGGTGGGGTTGCTCTTATAATAATCGAGAACACCTGCATAGACTGGCCGGTGGGCAAGGCAGGCACGAACCCTATCAGGGCGGATGAATGGAAGTTTATCCAGGGCTTGCACGAGTTGGCAGAGGCGGTGCACGTGTACGGGACCAAGATCGCCACTCAGCTTCACCACGCAGGCAGACAGGGCTCGTCGATGACAAGCGCCGAAGGCCAGCAGCTTGTCGCACCTTCGGCTATCCCTTGCTTGCCCACGGGCGCAGAGATGCCCCGCGAGCTGACTCTGGACGAAATAGAAGTTATAATCGGCAAATATATTTTCGCCGCCACTGTCACCAAGGCGGCCGGGTTCGATGCTGTCGAGGTGCATGGCGCCCACGGGTACCTCATTAGCCAGTTCATGTCACCCTATACCAACAAACGCGAAGATGAGTATGGCAGAGATTTCGAGGGCAGGATGAAATTCCCCTTGAGGATAATAGAGGGGATAAGGATGGTGACCGGCCCCGATTTTCCCATAATATTCAGAATAAGCGCGGATGAACATATAGAAGGAGGTCTCACTCTCGAAGATAACAAGCGGATTGCTCAGAGGTTGGAGTCAGCTGGCGTTGATGTGTTCAATGTGTCGGCGGGCATCTACGAATCGCCTCCCTGGTTCAGCAGGATTTTCCCCACTATGGGCATGCCTGAGGGATGCAATGTACCCCTGGCGCAGGAAATAAAGAAGGTCGTCAAGAGACCAGTCATCGTTGCGGGCAAGCTGGGCGACCCAACACTTGCCGAAGAAGTCCTTAAAGAGGGGAAGTCGGACTTGATAGCTATAGGCAGGGCGCTACTGGTCGACCCTGAATTGCCTCTTAAGGCGTCTCAGGGGCGATTGAAGGACATCAGGCCTTGTATTTACTGCAACGAGGCCTGTGCAGGCAATGTCTCACGCATGTGGAGTATAGGCTGCGTGGTGAACCCGGCCCTGGGCAAAGAAAAAGAATACCGGTTTGAGCCAGCGATGAAGGCCAAGCGTGTGCTGGTCGTCGGCGGCGGGCCTGCGGGCATGGAGGCGGCCAGGATTGCCTCGCTCAGGGGGCATTCTGTCACGCTGTTAGAGCAGCAGAGGGTTCTGGGCGGCCAACTGCTGGCGGCTTCAGCACCGCAGTTCAAGCAGTCAATCGCGGACTTGGTGGAATACCTGAAAACGCAGGTGAAGAAGCAGGGAGTCAAGGTGCAGCTTGGAAAGAGGGTGTCGGCGGCATTGGTCAAGAGGTTGAAACCGGACGTTGTTATTGTAGCTACGGGTGCTACGCACTGCATTCCAAACATACCTGGTGCTGACGGAAGCAATGTGGCTACGGCCAGTGACATTCTGTTAGGAAAGAAAAATGCAGGCAGGGAGGCTGTGATAGTTGGGGGTGGTGAGGTTGGAGCAGAACTCGCCTGGCACCTGACGGAGCAAGGCAAGAAGGTGACTATTGTGGAGATGCTGGGCGATGTGGCGATGGATATGAACATGTTCAGCCGTCTATATATCATGGATAAG
>DAOUMT010000120.1:0-1766 GCA_034409195.1 Dehalococcoidia bacterium | reverse complement strand
GGCAAGCTGCTCGGGGGTTATGCCGTATTTGGTGGTATATCTCATCGCCTGCAGGGCGGCAGATGAGACGAAGTCAAGTCCAATCCTTCTTTGATATATCTGGTCCAAACTCAGGCATTCTATCAGGTTCTTGTTGATCTGTGTTTCCTTGGAGTAGCCCACTACCAGGGCGACATCTGCATGCCCGGAGAGAATCTGCGCTGCCCCATAGTATACTGCCATAGAGCCATCTTCGATAACCCTCTCGTCCTCTCTCTGCCAGGCACCGACTATATATCCGAGGAACATGTAAGCACCGCCGGGACCGCTCATTAAGTCATAACCTGATGCTATAGTGCTGTCTATGCCGGTGCCGTCGTCTTTGAACTCGAGGCCTGTCTGCTTCATAACATCGCGGCTGGCCTGGTAAAGAAGTTCGCCGATATGTACCCCTGGCTTTTCTTCGAACTTGGTTTGGGCTACGGCTACAATGCCGACCCTTTGCGCCATCAAGCACCTCCTGTATACCTTGAATTATTTGCTGTCTGCGAATAAAAATCAGCAAGCGCAAACCTGAAATATATTAAAACATTCCACATTCGGTGTCAAACACGCCTGATGGCATCAGGTTAGGGATTCTCGATGAAATTCTGCGGAATTACACCATCGGTGAAATCATGAGGGGCAATTCATGAATTGCCCCTCCCCCGATCCACGCGCGTTTATCATTTGGCAGGGGCACAGCGCGCTGTGCCCCTACGTTGTTCCGACAGCTCGCGACCGCGATCTTGTGTAGGAGCATTACGCGTTTTTAACAGTCTCCGTTTTGTGCCATTTGCAAATCTTGACTTTTTCTGTTATAGTGCCTCTCGGTGGTTAATAGTATAGGTTGCCAATCCGCAGAAGGATCCTCATTTACAGCGATATCCCCAAGCTTTGGATGACCGAGCATTAACCAACTAGCATAAGAGAGGAGGTCATCCATGAGCTTCGTGGACAAGTCGCTGCAATGTTCTGATTGCGGCACTAGTTTCACCTTCAGCGCCGAGGAACAAGAGTTCTTCGCAAAAAAAGGGTATACCAACGAGCCCAAGCGGTGCCCGTCCTGCCGTGAAGCGAAAAGAGGGCAGCGCGGTGGCGCCGGCGGAAGGACAGCCAACCGCCAGATGTACCCTGCGGTGTGCGCTGAGTGCGGCACTGAGACCCAGGTGCCATTTGAGCCCCGTGAAGGCAGACCAGTGTATTGCAGCCGTTGCTACGACAAAGTAAGGTCAAGCAACAGGCGGTAATCTGGTTAGGATAAGATAGTGGAGGCCGGGGCTTTCCCTGGCCTCCACTGCTTACGCCGTTACAAAGAGGTTATCCCAGACCCATTTTATGAGAAAGGAGCCCCTTATGAATATCTATGTGGGCAACCTGTCACGTGAAGTGACTGACGAGGAGCTGCGGGCGGAATTCGAGGCTTTCGGTAAGGTGGAGTCGGTCAACATCATCAAGGACAAGTATAGCGGTCAGTCTAGAGGCTTCGGGTTTGTTGAGATGCCGGCAAAGGCCGAGGGACAGGCTGCGATTAGCGGGCTCAAAGGTAAGGTCTTGAAGGGCCGCACAATCGATGTCAGCGAGGCGCGCCCCAGGACCGAGGGTGGCAGAGGTGGTGGCCGGGGTGGTTTCGGTGGTGGAGGCAGGGGTGGTGGCTTCGGCGGAGGCGGCAGACGCAGGTCATTCTAATCTCCGCCCTTCAATAACATGTAAAACCACTGGAGGCTGGCTGCATCACGCAGCCAGCC
>DAOUMT010000119.1:0-10644 GCA_034409195.1 Dehalococcoidia bacterium | reverse complement strand
CTTTGCAAGCGAAGCGGTACATGTACAAGTATGGCATCACTCGGGAGCAATGTGCCAAGGTGTCGGTGAAAAGCTATAAAAATGCGAAGAATAACCCCTACGCCCAAAACGCTATGGACATTACCCTGGATGACGTTCTCAGTTCCAAGATGCTAGCTTATCCCATCAGCGTTTTCGATGCTTACCCTGTATCAGATGGAGCGTGTGCCATGATTTTGGCAACAGTGGAGAAGGCCGAGAAACTCACTAATAATCCTGTGTGGGTTAAGGGTGTGGGCAACTGCTATGATTGCCACCATCTCGGGGACAGGGATCTCGCTGATTGCGATTCGCTAGAGATGGCGGCAAAACGCGCCTACAAGATGGCGGGCATCAAAAATCCCTGGCGAGAGATCGACGTAGCTGAGATATCGGGACAATACTCCTATCAGGAGCTTTTATGGAGTGAGGGCCTCGGTTTCTGCAATAAAGGGGAAGGTGGCAAGCTCATCGACTCCGGCGTAACTGAGATGGGAGGCGAGTTGCCAATCAATCCCTCCGGCGGCGTACTACCAGGCAATCCCATCATAGTAGCTGGCCTGACAAGGGTAGTCGAGTGTGTTCTGCAGCTAAGGGGCGAGGCCGACGCTAGGCAAGTAACCAAAGCGAAGACTGCTCTTGCCCACGGGACAAGCGGACCGTGTGGACAATTACATTCTGTACTGATTCTGGGAACCTAGAAGGAGGTGATCATGGCAAAGAGGGTTGCCATTGTAGGTATTGGACAGACTTATCATCAGGCGCATCGCCGAGATGTCAATCAGGTAGAGATGGTCAACGAGGCAGTGACCGCGGCATTAGAGGATGCACAGCTACGTATCAAGGATATCGATTGCATTATCCATGGCAATATGGAACTTTTTGAAGGAGTTCATCAGCCTGACATGTGGCATGTTGATGGAGATGGTGCTTATTTGAAGTCGGGGATGAGGCTCACCACCGGGGGGACGACTGGAGGCACAATCGCCTGTGCTGCATATAATCACGTAGCCTCTGGGCTCTTCGATACAGTCATGGCTATCGGCTGGGAAAAGCAGGAGGAAGGGCATACCACTACTGGCATAGCAGCGATGGCTGACCCACTATGGGACAGGAGACTGCAAACAGGAGCCATAAGCGGAATGACCGCGGCCAGGTTAATCAGGGATTTTGGCCAGCGTGCCGAAGAGGTGGCAGCCATGGTCAGGGTCAGAGATGGGGAAAACGCCAGCAGAAACCCTTATGCCCATCTAAGAGACAAGGTCACCCGTGAAGATGTGATGAACTCCTACATGCTGGTACACCCCATAAGGCTTCTCCATATGTGCCCCCAATCCAATGGTGCCTGCGCCCTGATCGTGGCTTCTGAGGAAAAGGCGAAGAAAATCACAAAGAAGCCAGTATGGGTCAAGGATCATGTTACCACTCATATGGAGGCAATGCTGAATGAAACGATACTTGTTCGGAAAGACCTGGAGGAATGGGCAAGTATGAGAGTGTGCGCCCGAAAGCTCTACAAAAGGAATGGGATCACTAATCCTATTAAAGAGATCGATCTGTTTGAGATATACGACCCGATGGTATGGATGGAGATGGAATGGGCGGATTGGTTTCTCCTCATGGAAAGAGGGGGATATTTGAAGATGGTCGAAGATGGAATCACTGATCGGAATGGATCCTTCCCTGTCAACCCCTCTGGAGGTGTGGTGACCACCAACCCCATTGGGGCAACCGCTCTTATCCGTGTCGCTGAGGCTGCCTTGCAGATCAGGGGAGATGCTGGCGAGCATCAGGTTGGCAAGGAGGTGAGAACTGCCATGGCCTCCGCATTTGGCGGTACCTTTTGGACCATACTTCATCTCCTTAGCAAAGAACGCCCGTAGCAAATCTTAGGAGGTAGAAATTTGGCTAAAAAAGCTACTGTTGAATACCTGGCGATGCCCTATTTGGTGAGTATACCATGTAACTTCTCCGCTGGCCCCTATATGGGGGGGTTGCTCAGAGCCATGAAAGACCACAGAAAGCTTTTGGGTAACAAATGTCCTAGTTGTGGTCGGATCATGTTTCCTCCAAGAGCAGTGTGTGGTCAGTGTCACGGTGTTGAGGCGGGAGATTGGGTGGAGTTGAGCGACAAGGGCACGTTGTTTGCTTACGATGTGTGTTACTACCCCTATATCGATCCCACGACGGGGCAGCCAAAGCCTGTTCCTTGGGCTCGCGGGGTTATTCAGCTTGACGGGGGTGGACTACTCATCCATTTTCTTGAGCCACCCGATCCGGACAAGCTACGCCCGGGAATGAAGGTTCAGGCAATATGGAAAGAGGAGGGGCGAACAGGTGAGATGATGGATATTCTCTATTTTCAGGCAATCGAGGAGGGTTAGAGATGACCGAGAAAGCGCTCCAAGAGGAGCCCTTAGTAGTACCTGGGAAACTTGAGATCCCATATAAACAATATGTTGGCGCTGTCGCCAGTACGTTCCTGATCAAGCTCAGGGATAACAAGAGAATCTATGGCACGAGATGCCCTGAATGCAAACGGGTCTATGTACCTTCGCGGTCCATCTGCCCCAAGTGCGTGTGTAAGATGGATGAATGGGTTGAGGTCAGCGATAGGGGGACTGTCCTTACCTATACGGTAGTTCACTACAAAGAACCTACTCATCCTGTGGAGCCTCCCTTTGTTTACGGAATTATTCAGCTTGATGGAGCAGATACCGGGATCGTCCACTTCATCTCAAGCGTCGATCAGGAGGGCCTAAGGGTTGGCATGAGGGTTCAGGCTGTGTTCAGTGAGGAGAGAAAGGGGAACGTGTTAGATATTAAGCATTTTAAACCTATATGAGTGGCTGAAGCTCCGATAGCGAAATAAGGAGGAGGTAAAGTGGCTACAGATAAAGCTGTCGCCAGCCTTGATGGCAATGAAGAATATTCTTGATGGTGCTATCTATTGATTGGTGAGTTTGGTACGCACGGCGAGTCACCAAGGGAGTTCAGAAACTAACCGAGCCCCACTTATCGTATCCCAGAATTTGAAGGAGGTCGAAATTATGTAATTTACGTTTCTTAAGGACGAAAGGAAAGTGCAGTAAAAAATTTGGTTGTGAGGAGGTAAATTCGTAACGAACCATTCAGCACAGGTTAAATGTCCAGATAAGTTGATAATGGTGCAATAACACGAAGATACGTAAGGGAAAAAAGGAGGCAAAATATGGCTGAAAAGGTTGGCATAGTAGCAGTAGCCCAGACCAAGTTTGATCAAAAACGCGAAGAACATGTTACAGAGACTCTGGTCAAGGTGGTGCGCGACGTAATGAAACAAACTGGTCTGGAGTTCAAGCCCGATGGCACCGGAATAGATTCCACGGTAGTGGCAAGCCAGGACTATTTCGGAGGGCCTGCCGGAATTCACATGCATTATGCCTACACCGTGGGTGCGTACAAGAGGCCTGACGAAAGGGTGGAGTTGGATGGTGCTTTCGCCGTAGCATATGGAGCAATTCAGATACTTTCGGGCCACTACGACGTTGTTTTGGTAGTTGCCCACAATAAAGAATCTGCGTGTTCCAAGAACCAAGTGGAGAATTTGGGCATGGACCATGTATACGGGCGAAAAATTGGCTTGGATTTCGTGGCCGCAGCTGGTATGCAAGCGATGCGCTATCTCAATAAATACAAGATAACTCCAGAGCAGTGCGCAAAAGTAGTTGTAAAGAATCATACGAACGGTAAGAGAAATCCTTTTGTGATGTACGCAGATGGATTGACAGTGCAAGATGTGCTCAAGTCTGAGATGCTCGCTGATCCGATAAGGGTCAAGGAAGCAAAACCGGTTCCTGTGGACGGCGCTGTTGCTATGATCTTGGCATGTGAGAAGAAAGCTAAGAAGCTCACCGACAAGCCCGTGTGGATCACAGGCATGGGCATGTGCTATGACCAACATGAGCTTGGCTATAGGGATTTGGCTGATTGCGATGCACTACTTTCAGCAGGGCAAATGGCCTACAAAATGGCAGGAATAAAAGAGCCAGCAAAAAGGTTTGATCTAGCTGAGATTTCGGATCACTTCTCGTATCAGGAACTTTTATGGACCGAGGGTCTGGGCTTCTGCGGGAGGGGAGAGGGTGGTAGGCTCATTGATAGCGGGACAACCTCTAGTAACGGCAAGTTGCCGATAAACCCTTCAGGCGGGCTCCTCTGCGGCGTACCGCTTTGCGTCGCCGGAATGCAGCGTGTAGCTGAGTGCGTGTTGCAGCTGCGAGGGGAAGCATTGGGCAGGCAAATTAACGACGCCAAGACCGCTCTCGCACACGGAGTAGATGGACCCGCAGGCCAGCTACATTGCGTCATAATTTTGCAGAGATAGGAGGTATTAATGGCTGAGAAGATTGCAATAACAGGGGTGGGGCAAACCCGACACAAGAGCAAGAGGCCAGATATAAATACGCCGGAGCTGGTGACCGAAGCAGTTGATGCTGCACTCAATGATGCCCATCTGACAATGAAGGACATTGATTTTGTGGTGCAGGGCAGCTTCGAGATGGCTGATGGTCAGTATCTACCCGATATGTGGATCGTGCCTGAGTTCGGTGGCGTGGGCAAACCAGGGTTCAAGCTCCAGAATGCTGGCACCACCGGAGGTGTCGCCGCTGCCGCTGCTTTCCATTGCGCAGCTTCGGGGCTGTTTAACAATGTACTTTGTGTTACCTGGCAGAAGATGGATGAAGGCCAGGGTGCTTTCGGTCGCGGTGGCGGAGGGCTCAGTGAGTACTGGCAGTCACAGATTCCCATGTCGCCCATCACCAATTTCGCCAGGAGGACCTATGCCTATCTCAATAACTCTGGGTGCACCGAGGAGCACTTCGCTATCACCAGGGTCAAGCAGGACCAATGTGCTCTGAAGAACCCTTACGCCCAACTCAGGCTAAACACCACAGTAGAGAAGGTGATGGAGTCGGCAGTCCTGGTGTGGCCGATAAGATTTCTCCATATGTGCCCCTCCACTGCCGGTGCTGCTGCCATCATAGTGTCCCCCGAGAAGCAGGCAAAGAAGGTCACCAAGAAACCAGTTTGGGTCGAGGACTGGTTCTGTACTCATGTTGGCGGCGCCTACACCATGGCCGAGGAACCCACCTTATCCACCCTTCGCTACGGCTGTGAAACAGTGTATAAGAGGTGCGGGATAACAAACGTCCTAAAGGATATCCAAGTCTTTGAGATTTACGAACCGTGCTCGCCAGCCGAGCTTAGGTGGATGGAAGAGGTCGGAGTCTGCGAAGACTGGACTGCCTGGAAACTGATGGAGCAAGGGAAAATCGGGATCGATAAGGAGATCCCATTCAATCCGTCAGGCGGTGTCACGGCTACCAACCCTATTGGGGCGACGCCTGTAATCAGGATTATCGAAGCGGCACTACAGATTCGAGGCGATGCCGGCGAGCACCAGGTGGCCCACAATGTCAATAGAGCCCTGGCTACAGGCTATGGTGGTCAGGGCGAGAATGTAATATTCCTGCTCAGGAAATCACTATAGTCGGAGTCAAATCCAGATATTAGACAGGAGGCAATTATGACTACAGAGCAGAAGCCTGAGTACATACAGTATAAGTACCCGCGCACTCAAAAATATACGCATGCTCTCGGCTATCAGACCACGGCTATTGAGGGATTCAAGCAAGGTAAAATCTTGGCCAACAAGTGCCCCAAATGCGGGCGGGCAATGGTGCCTGCACGTGTTGTCTGCCCAGTTTGTTATGTAGACGCTACGGAGTGGGTTGACCAGGGTCAGCGGGGTAAGCTGATCGCCGCTTTCAAAATTGGTTATCCGATGTATGACCGAAGGACAGGGGTGTCACAGATTTGGGAGAAACCCGTAGTTTCCATAGAGCTCGAAGGAGGTGCTAGGTTGGATGGCTGGTGCTCGGAGACGGATTTTGACAAGCTAAAGCCCGGGTTGCTCCTAGAGGCAGTGTGGAGACCGCCAGAAGAGCGGATCGGGGCCTTCGACGATGTACTTCACTGGAAACCTGTAGAAAAGTAATCAAAAAAAGAGGTGACGCATGGCGAAGAATTCTGCGAAGCCGGCTGTGGTCGAGGCGGAGTCAATATCAACTTTCCAAGTCACTGTAGGAGCTATAGGCAGCAAGTTCTTGATAGGGATCAGGGATAGCAAGAAGATTATGGGGATCAAGTGCCCGAGTTGCAAGAAGGTATACGTTCCACCAAGGTTACACTGCCCCACGTGCTGCGTCAAGATGGATGAATGGGTGGAGCTCAGCGGCAAGGGAACCCTGGATACCTTTACTGTGGTCCGCTATAAAGAACCCTATCAGCCCAAAGAGCCACCGATTATTTACGGGGTTATCAAGTTGGACGGAGCTGACACGGGCCTCCCCCATATTATAGGCGAAGTCGATCCCAATAAGGTAAAAATAGGGATGCGTCTCGAGCCGGTTTTGAAAGATGAGCGAGAGGCCAGCCTTCTCGACATCGATCATTTTAAGCCAATCTCGTGACTAGACGGTCCTTGGTAAAGCAGAAGTAGCCTGGAAAGCGTGCGAAGTAAGGCACAATTCTCTGGCTGGGTAAATATGATATCTATCTTTGGAAGGGGGTTCATATGGTAGCTGAACAACAGGAGTTGGTTGTCGAAAAGAAGGAGGACGGAAAGCTCTGGCTTATCACATTAAACCGTCCTGACAAAAGAAATGCCCTAACTCTGGATATGATGTATGAATTGGAGGATACTTGGAAAGCATATCAGGATGACGAGGAATCGCGTGTGGCAATCATAACTGGGGCCGGTGACAAGTCATTTTGCGCCGGAGCTGATCTACTGACGCCACCGAAAATAGTGAGACCCGGCCCTTTCAAAATTCCCATCTTCAGCCCGGAGGATGTCTGGAAGCCGACGATTGCTGCCATCAATGGACACTGCATCGCCGGCGGCGCTTTGATCGCTCATGACTGCGATATCCGCATCGCCGCGGAGAACGCTGAGTTCGGTATAGCCGAAGCCATGAGAAATATGCCAGCGAGCTGGGTACGTGACTTGCACCTACATTTGCATATAGGCCACGCGATGGAGTTGGTCCTCTGGGGCGACCAGAGGGTCTCCGCACAGCGGGCCTACGAGATGGGATTTTATAACAGGGTAGTGCCCGCAGTCAGGCTCATGGAAGAAGCCCTGAGTTGGGCGGAGCGCATGCTCTATCTGGCGCCCCGCGCGGTGTGGAACTTCAAGGAGATAATCAAACGAGGAGCCTACATGGAGCCTAAGCTAGGCAGGGCTTTCGGGCAGGCGTTGGAACAGAACCTGAGAGGTATGGAAGATACCCAAGAGGGCGCGGCAGCCCTAAGGGAAAAGAGGAGACCGAACTTCAAGAACAGGTAATATAGCTCTGGCATTGGGGTAAACAAAGCTGTGGACTATCGCGAGGCCAGTAATCCGGCTCTTTGAGATTTGCAGCCGCTTCCATTGAGGAGTGGTTAATAAGTTCATTGTAATGAGAAAGGAGGCGGTAACGAGAGATATCTGAGGTTTAACCTCGCACGAGAAATCCATAGCTAACGAGAGGTGGGAGGAGAAGAATGGCAAGCAAGAGGCCAAAGCTACATACAAAACTCTGTGACGTACTCGATATCGAGTACCCAATCATGTTGGCTGGCATGGGTGGGATTGCGGAAGCGCCGCTGGTTATAGCGGTATCAGAGGCGGGCGGATTGGGCACCCTTGGGGCGGCTGTCTATGATCCTGATGAACTGGATGCTGCCATTAAACAAGTCAGAAAGGCTACTAATAAGCCCTTCGCGGTTGACCTATTGCTGCCAAATAGCCTGAAAGACTTGGAGGGGATTAGCAAAGAGGGGCTCATGACATATATCCCTGATAATTATTTTGCCTATGAGAAGGAGCTGAGAAAGAGGTTTGGGGTTCCGGAGGATTTCCACACCAAAAAAGGTAGGGCGTTATTCACCTCGGAGGGAGTAAAGGCACAGATAGAGGTCTGTTTCGAGAACAGGATCCCGGTACTCGCCGCTGGTCTCGGTAGGTTGGGGGAGCTGATGCCAGAGTGTCGCGCCAAGGGTATAAAGACCATCGCTATGGGCGCCAATGTCAAGATGGCGCTGAAACATTTCACAGACAAGGTGGATGTCATAGTGGCTCAGGGTCACGACGCTGGGGGGCATACCGGCGATATCGGCACCATGGCTGTGGTGCCCCAGATAGTAGATGCAGTGAAACCGGTCCCGGTAGCTGCAGCCGGAGGCATCGCCGATGGCAGGGGCCTGGTCGCTGCTCTGGCCCTAGGCGCGGTCGGAGTATGGTGTGGCTCTGTTTTTCTGCTCTGCGATGAAACCACGTATACCGAACCCCAGAAAGACAGAGTCATCGCCGCTACTGAGCGCGATGCTGTTATTACCAAGGCAATTAGCGGCAAGCCTCTGCGCCAGCTTAGGACCCCCGTTACCGAAGTGTGGGACAAGGGGCCTCTGCTACCTCTGGGCTGGCCGTTTCACAATCTCCTGACGCTTGATATCATAGACTATGCATACGAGCATAAAAACCAGAAGAATTTCGATGAGATGCTGGTAACTCCAGTAAGCCAGGCTACAAGGCTTCTTAACAGGCGAAGGAGCGCCAAGCAAGTAATCGCTGACATGGTCAAGGAGGCGGTGACAATACTGGAAGAGGGACTGCCACAGGAAGTGCAATGGCAATAGGAGGCCAGAAGCGTTCTCCTATCGCCAGTTAGAAAGGGTGATCCATTGCTCTGGCGATAGCCATCGTGGACATTGTCAGGAGAGACTAATTCAAAATAAGGTTGAAGGAGGTAGAAGATGGGGCTTTCTCTATATGACCCGTACCAGCATCCCGAAGATTGGACGCCGGAGATGTATACGGCTTTGGAAAAGGCTAGGGACATAATCGAAGAGTGGTGGTTGCCTAACCGTCGGGCCCTTGACCGCCTGGGCGGCGTGTTGGCGATCACGGAGATGTCAGATGTCTACTATGGCCTGAACAAAGCAATAATAGGGGCTGGGTTCTATGGCCGGACCATACCCAAGGAATATGGCGGGCCAGGTTGGAGCGAACTCCAATGCAGCCTGTTTTCAGCTGAGGTTTCCAAAATTGCCCATACCGCCAGGGTCGACGACGCTTTCTTTAACGGAGAGCCAGCGGTTCAAGCCCTGCTCTATCACACACCCGATGAGAGCGCGAAGCGGGAATATTTAAAGAGAATTCTGGACGGCGGATTTTGCACTTTCTTTGCCACCGATCCCGAGTCGGGCGTTGATATGGGCAGTATGCGTGGCACCGCAACTCTGAAGGGGGACTACTACTACCTCAACGGGCCCAAGTGGTTCATGGCAATGTGTAGCCCAGGTCCAGTTGGGCTGCAATGGCATTTGGCACTGATGAAAACTGACCCCACGAAGCGCACAAGTGGGCTTACATTGTTTATCCTGAACGATGATGCCCTCGGCATATTGAGGGGGCGGGAAGGGGACCTAGTGGGAGCAAGGTGGGGTTGTGCCCGCTATGAAATAATGATGAAGGATGTGAAGATACCTAAGAAGTACCTTGCCTCTGCCGAGGGAAAGGGGATACACGCCATAGTCGATGGGATGAACAAACACTTGGCTAATCAAGCGTTTCAGGCTACGGGCTGTCTTGAGGATGTCATAAGGATGGTAGTTGAATATACCTCAACCAACATTCGCTGGGACCATCCCCTTATCGAGTATCAGGGTGTTCACTTTCCCATAGCTGAAATGTGGGTCAACGCCGAGGCCGGACGAGCAATATCCTATAAGGCTTGCGATCTGTGGGACAAAGGCGATCCTGACGCGCATCACGGCAAATGGTCGGTTCTCGCTTTGCGCTTCATCGTCCCAGCCTTGCTCGAGGGATGCCAGAGGGGGATGGAGCTACTGGGTGCTCGTTCCGTTGAGAGGGAGGAGGGTTGGCCGCTGGAGCAAATGTGGCGTGACTCGCAGATCTTTAACTTGTACCGAACGCCCAACGTCGACAAAAAGTTTCTTGCCTCGTACCTTGTGCAAAGGAGGCTTTAGCGGTATCTTCCCGTCTCGGTAAGGAAGCTTAACAGTTGACCTGAGTATTCCTGCTTTTCCAAGATGGGGAACGCAGTAGATTGAATCTTGTGAGATTTTTTGTTTGATCCGTGGGGATCCCGTTGGAACCGCATCGGCGAAAGCAAATAAGCAGAGTGGGAGAGGTAGCATGGCTGAAACAGCTTTGAACGGGGTCAAGGTGGTAGAACTCTGTAACCTTGTTGCTGGGCCTTATTGCGCAAAGCTGATGGCTGATCTCGGTGCAGAGGTGATCAAGATAGAAAAACCTGGGGTTGGTGATGAGGCTAGGAGGAGGGGGCCTTTTTTCAATGACATTCCACATCAGGAGCGAAGCGGTCTTTTCCTCTATTTGAACACCAATAAACTGGGCATTACACTTAACATGGAAACGAAGAAGGGGAGAGAGCTTTTCAAGGAACTTATTTCAGAATCTGACATATTGGTAGAGGACAACCAGCCCGGTATGCTGGCCAACCTTGGGTTGGGCTACGATGTCCTGGGCGAGCTTAATCCAAGGCTGGTGATGAC
>DAOUMT010000118.1:0-5561 GCA_034409195.1 Dehalococcoidia bacterium | reverse complement strand
GATAGACGCTGTGGGTCGCCTGCGTTCAGGTGCCATACCGGGAAGCCATGAGGAAAGGGAGCAGACGCTTAACCAGATTCTGGTCGAGATGGATGGATTTGACCCCAACATCGGCGTGGTAGTCCTTGCTGCTACCAACAGGGTAGATGTTCTCGACCCCGCGCTGCTGCGGCCAGGCCGCTTCGACAGGCGTGTTACGCTTGACCGTCCGAATACTGCAGAACGAGCCGCAATCCTCGAAATTCACGCGAAGGGCAAGAAGCTGGAGAAATCTATCGACCTGGCGACAGTTGCCAAGGAGACCCACGGCTTCAGTGGAGCCGACCTCGCCAATCTGGTAAACGAGGCAGCTATCCTGGCGGTCAGACGGAATAAGTCAGTTATTGGTATGGAGGAGCTTGAGGAATCGATCGACCGTGTGATCGCGGGACCTGAGAGAAAAAGTCTGAGGGTCAATCCCCGTGACAGGGAGACCACCGCCTACCATGAAGCAGGACATGCCCTCGTTGCACGTATGTTGACCAACGTAGACCCAGTACACAAGATCTCTATTGTTGCACGCGGCACCATGGGTGGATACACACGGCTTCTGACAGAAGACCGTTATTTCATGACGGCCTCTCAGTTCAAAGATACCCTGTCGGTGTTGATGGCAGGACATGCCGCTGAGAAGATGATGTTCGGCGAGGTGTCAACCGGTCCTCACAGCGATATCAGGCAGGCAACAGAAATAGCGCGCAGGATGGTGACCGACTACGGCATGAGCGAGAAGCTGGGGCTCAGGACTTTTGGACGCCAGCCGACATCTTCGTATCTTGGTCTTGGGCCAGCCGAAGAGAAAGACTATAGCGAAGAGATCGCGAAACAAATCGACGAAGAGGTACATGGTATCACCGAGAACGCTCACCAGGTAGCTACCAGGGTACTGAAGGAAAACAAGCCGCGTCTTGTCCATATTGCCGAAAAGCTGCTAGTCTCGGAGACCTTAGAGGGACCAGAACTGGAGGCAGCGTTTACCGAACCTATATCGGAGAAGGCTGACCAGCCATCGAAGGAATCAACAACACAGGAAGCCAGCGGGTCTGCATCGAAAAGTTAGAGAAATTGGAAAACTGCGCGTCGAAGTCCTGAAGATCTGCTCATATATTCTACGTTTAAACGCAACTACCAGTCTACTCTCTCCAGAATGGTCGCTGCTCCCTGGCCCATCCCGACGCACATCGCCGCAAGACCATATTTTGCCCGGCGGTGCACCATCTCATGGGTCAGCGTAGTAACCAGCCTGGCACCGCTGCATCCCATGGGATGACCCAGAGCAACTGCTCCGCCGTTGGGATTTACTTTTGCCTCGTCGATTCCCAGTTCTCGAATCGCGACCATAGCCACCACCGCGAAGGCTTCGTTTATCTCCGCTATATCGATATCAGCTATGGTTAGCTTCGCTCTCTCCAGAGCTTTCCTCGCTGCCGGGATGATGCCGAGCCCCATCAGCTTGGGGTCGACCCCGGCCACAGCCATAGACAGCACCTTCGCCTTGGGCTTTATTTTGAGCTCTTTCGCTTTCTCCGACAACATCAACAGTATCGCTGCTGCACCGTCGCTTGCTGCCGAAGCGGTTGCCACCGTGATGGTGCCGCCTGGTCTGGTAATAGGCTCGAAGGCAGTCATGATGTCGAGAGTGGTATAAGACCTCGGGTTCTGGTCTCTATCTATTAGCTTCTTGCCGCCGTTTTCTAGCGGCACTTCCACTGGAACAATCTCAGCCCTGAACCTGCCCTTCTCCTGGGCGTCTATGGCTTTTTGGTGGCTTCCGAGGGCGTACTTCCCCTGCTCCTCCCGGCTTACATTATATATCTCCGCTAGGTTCTCGGCAGTCAAACCCATCGAGGAAGAACTGCGGTCTACGAACTCAAACCGCTTTGGATTGAGGTCTGCTCCGGTTCCCTCAGGCAGATGAGTCATGTGCTCGATCCCGCCGGCGATGAAGGCACCTCCGTAGCCTGCTATTATCGCTTGGGCAGCACTATGGACTGCCGTCATGCCTGAGGCGCACTGACGATTTATGGTCTGAGCGGCTACCCCGAAAGGCAGTCCAGCCATAATCGATATGTACCGCGCGATGTTCATCGCCTGCTCGCCGGTCTGGGTAGCACAGCCCAGGATTACATCCTCTATCAGCGCAGGGTCAATCCTCGTTCTTTTAAGGATATCACGGATGACGATTACCCCGAGCTCATCGGAACGAATATCTTTGAACCACCCCTTCTCCGGGTGCGCCCTGGCTATAGGAGTCCTCACTGCATCTACTATTACAGCCTCTAGCATCTCAGTTACCTGACATCTTCCACTCTGGATATGGTTCTATCAAACCCATTTTAACTTAGGATATGCGCAGTCACAAGTTACCTGGTATCAATCAGATATGAGGAAGGGGGAGAAGGGAATCGGCTATCTTGGGGCTGATTGCCTGGCCAGCTTTCTGTAGTACTCTGCGGTCTGGGTTATTCCTTCTTTAAGCGAAAGTTTGGGGCTCCAGCCAAGCTCTTTGCGAGCTTTGCTGCATTTGAGCGATATGCGGTAGACCTCACCCTTACGGACAGGGGCATATACAGGCTTTCCTTTGTAACCCAACACGCTGGCCAGGGTATCGAATATCTCCTGGTCCGATGTCTCAACACCTGTGCCGATGTTATAGATAGCATTCTTGCCTTTTTCAAGAGCTACAATATTTGCCTTCACGATGTCGGAGACGTGAGCGTAATCCCGGGTTTTATCTCCGGGCCCGAAGATGGTGGGTTGTTTCCCGGTGAGCATCTGGATGGCGAAGATGGCTACTACTCCTGCTTCTCCATAGGGATTCTGCCTGGGGCCGTAGACATTGGAATACCTTAAAGCAACGTACTCCAGACCGTGGATTATACTGTAGAGATGGAGATAGTGCTCCACCGTGTGCTTCGAGACGCCGTACTGAGAGATGGGATTTATGGGGTGGTTCTCGTCGGCAGGCAGATATTGCGGATTGCCATAGATGGCCCCGCCTGTGGAGGCGTAGACCACCCTTTTGACATTAAAGCGGACGCAGTTAGTGATGAGATTCAGGCTGCCCAGAATGTTTGCTTCAGCATCTGCGATGGGGTCTTCTCCAGATTTACGAACGTCTATCTGGGCTGCATGATGATCGACTATATCAGGTTTCTCACGCTCGAAGACCTCGGATAATTTCTTATCGCGAATATCAATCTCATAGAATCTGGCTTTAGGGTTCAGATTTCTCTTTAAGCCGCTGGAGAGGTTATCTACAACTACCACACCGTGATTAAGGTCAACTAATGCATCTACTAGATTAGAGCCTATAAATCCCGCCCCTCCGGTGACCAGAATCTTCAAATTTATCTCCTCTTTCTGCCTGTTACTCTACGGTAACGCTCTTGGCCAGGTTTCTTGGGGTATCTATAGGGCAGCCTCTTTCTCGGGCGGTGTAATAGGCCAACAGTTGCAGGGCGACTGCATTGACCACTGGCGAAAAGACAGGGTCAACCCTGGGTACTCTAATCACGAAGTCAACATATTTCTCTATCTCATCGTCGCCTTCCTCGGCCACAGCTATCACCGGAGATTCCCTAGCTTTTATCTCTTTTATGTTCGCTAACAGGGTATCATAGGTATTGTCCCGGGCAGCCAGGGCAACGACAGGCGTATTCGTGGTAAGCAAGGCGAATGGCCCATGCTTCAGTTCACCCGCCGGATAACCCTCGGCATGGATATAGGAGATCTCTTTCAGCTTGAGTGCCCCTTCCAGTGCTATGGGGAAGTTGATTCCCCTGCCCACGAAAAACACATTTTCGTACCGCGCCAGATACTTGGCTTGTTCAGTGATTTGCTCTTCCCTGTCTAGCAGCTCCTGCACCTTATTCGGCAATTGCCTCAGTTCGGTAATCAAGCTCGCCCTGGAGCGGACGCCAGCCGATGACCAGGCTAGGGCTAACAGGTACAACATTGTAAGCTGAGCGATGAAGCTTTTGGTGGCAGCCACACATATCTCAGGGCCAGCTGTTATGTAAAGTGTTTCATCGGCAATGCGAGTAGCTGTGCTCCCAACCACGTTAGTAATCACCAGGGTGTGACACCCTGACTCTTTGGCTTTTTTCAGTGCCCTCAAGCTGTCAGCGGTTTCTCCCGATTGAGTAACAGCTATAACCCATGTTTTGCCTAGCACGGTGTCGGAGTAATTGAACTCAGAGGCTATCTCAACCCTGACCGGTATCTGAGACAGGCTCTGAATCACATGTTTCCCTACCAGTGAGGCATAGTAGGAGGTGCCGCATGCTATGATGAGGATATCGCTAATGTCGGCATTTTTCGATATGCCGAGATTTACCACCGGCTCAAGCGCTGAGATATAGCCTTTGTAGGTATTTCGGATAACCCTGGGCTGCTCGTGGATCTCTTTAATCATGAAGTGCTCGTGCCCTGCTTTCTGGGCTTCTTCCATGCTCCAGGGTATCCTGTTTTCGGTTCTTTCGACCTGTTTCCCGTTACTGGTGAACTTGAGAGCATTCTCGGTGAGAACACCCATATCCCCGTCTTCCAGGTAGATCACCCTATCGGTGTAGTCCAGTACTGCAGGGACATCGGAGGCTACGATATACTCTTTGTCGCCTATACCCAAAATCAGTGGACTCTCGTTCCTGGCTACCACGAGCCCCTGCCAGTCAACATGCATAGCAACAAAGGCATATGAGCCCGTTATGTCAACTATGGCTCTTGATACAGCTTGCTCCAGATTACCCTGGTAGTATTTTTCGATGAGGTGCGGTATGACCTCGGTATCTGTATCGGAGCTAAAGACATGGCCTTCCTTAGTTAGTTGCTCTCTGAGTTGCAGGAAGTTTTCAATAACACCGTTGTGGACTACAGCTATTTTCCCTGTGCAATCTGTATGAGGGTGGGCATTTATCTGCGAAGGCTTGCCGTGAGTGGCCCATCTGGTATGCCCGATGCCGGTGTGGCTGCTGTTGGGAAGCAATGATTTTTCCAGGGATTCAATTCTCACTGCATCCTTATAGATTTCCAGGTTTTTCCCGAGCAAGGCGATGCCGCAGGAGTCATAACCGCGGTACTCCAGCCTCTTCAAACAATTGACCAGGACGGGCTGGGCTTGCCTTTTCCCCACATAGCCAACGATGCCGCACATAATTACACCACTAAACCTTCGTCAGGAATGCTTTGCTCAAGCACTTTCAGCGCTTTAACCCGGCAGCGATTGCCCATGATTACGCCAGGAGCCGTTACCACGCTGTCACCGACACTGCAGTGCTCTCCTAGCATCGCGCCGATGTTTGCTTGATTATATTCGTTATCGACCTTTATATCGGCCTCGCCGCTTTGAGTAACGAAGTGCCCCTGTAGTCTGCATCCCCTGTCGATTATAGAGTCCTGAACCGTGGAGCTCGGGCCAATCTCCACGCCATCCGCTATAACGCTATTGTCAATGACCGTAAAAGGCGAGAGACAGACATTATCCCCTATACTCGTAGAAGGCAGGATGCACACACTGGGGC
>DAOUMT010000117.1:0-5184 GCA_034409195.1 Dehalococcoidia bacterium | reverse complement strand
CCGTAGAACAACTGAATGAAGCTGGCCATGATATAGCCCGGCTCCTCGTCCTGAGTCCCTTCCAGTATAAAATTCTCTCTACCGATGAGCTTGCCGCTGCGCACAAAAAATATCTGCACGCAAGCCTCATTCCTTTCTCTGGCGAAAGCAATTATATCCTCATCACCACCGCCGGCAGAGATAATCTTCTGGCCCTGGGTGACACTCTCCACCGCCTCAAGCTGGTCGCGCAACTGGGCGGCCTTCTCGAACTCCAGCGCCTCAGCAGCCTGCTCCATCTTGCGTCTCAAATCACGCAGGACTTGCTCATGCTTACCTTCGAGGAAGAGGATGACCCGTCCTATAATCTCGCGGTAGTCTTCTTTGCTGATTTCTCCGCTGCAGGCTCCGGAGCACCGATGAATGGAATAGTCGAAGCAGGGACGCGGCTTCCTGCCGGTGATAACCCATCTGGGAGAGCAATAGCGAAACAGTTTCTTTAACAGGTCAAGCGTCCTGCGTACCGAACCGGCGCTGGCGTAGGGTCCGAAGTATCGCCCGCCATCGTCCTCAAAGCGCCTGGTCAGAAATGCACGGGGCCATTCTTCGTTGAGGCTTACCTTGATGTAGGGATAGCTCTTATCGTCTTTAAGCCTGACATTGAAGCCCGGGCGGTGCTTCTTGATGAGGTTGTTTTCCAGGATAAACGCTTCTTGCTCAGAATCGGTGACGATGAAGTCAAGGTCCTGCACCCTGCTCATCAATCTATCTATCTTCGGTTCGAGCGTTTGTGGAGCGCCGAAATAAGACCTTACACGCTGGTGCAGGCTGGCTGCTTTGCCTACGTAAAGTACCTTCCCCGCTCCATCCTTAAATAAATAAACCCCTGGCTTAGCAGGCAGCGTTTTCAGTTGTTCCTTAAGCCAGCCCTGTTCCACTTAGAAGATTCCACCTATCCCTCGCGTTTGACATCCATGGTGCGGCTCACGTTGAGCACACCGGGCACGCCCTCTATCTTGGAGAAGAGCTTCCACAGTTGGCTGATGTTTTTTATATCTACGGTAAGGAAAATGGAAAGCGTGTCAGCGCCATGCTCTTCGTTGGACAACGATACCGAGGTTATATTTATCTTCTCATCGGACACAAGAGCGGTGACATCACGCAACAGACCTACACGGTCCCAGACCTCAACTTTAATATTCACAGGGAATGAGATCCCTGCCTCACCCCACTCCACTTTAATCAGCCTCTCTTTTTCATCTTCACTGAGGATATTGGGGCAATCCTTACGGTGTATAGTGATACCTCTGCTGCGCGTAATGAAGCCTATTATCTGGTCACCAGGCACAGGCTGACAGCAAGGTGCAATATGAGTCAGGAGGTCGCCTACACCAAGCACTGTAACTGCCGAGGATGCCAATTTAGACCTGGAAGGAGCCGCTACAGGTACAGCCGGGTGTGGCCGTTCCTCAGGAGCTGTAAGCTTAAAGTCTATCTGGTTGGGGCTGATATCGCCACAGCCAATAGCCGCTAAAAAGTCTTCAACCGAGTCGTATTTAAAGAGTTTTGCAATCCCCTCTCTATCGGCAAAACTTACCCCCAGACGCCGGAGCTCCTTCTCCAGAATCTCCTTGCCTCTATCGATATTCTCAGCCTTCTCCCTGCGGCGGAACCACTGCCTGATCCTCTCACGAGCTTGATTAGTCTTGACAAACCCCAGGTTGGGATTAAGCCAGTCAAGGCTGGGACCCCGGCTGGACTTCGTTGTCATGATCTCCACGGTATCCCCGTTACGCAGCTCATACGCCAGTGAAACCAACCTTCCATTCACTTTGGCCCCGATGCAGCGGTGCCCCAGGTCGGTATGGATTCGATACGCGAAATCGAGAGGAGTCGCCCCTCTGGGCAGCTCTTTTATCTCCCCCTTTGGCGTGTATACGAAGACCTGGTCCTGGAATATGTCGGTCTTGATTGATTCGATGAATGCAGTGCCGCTAAGCTCACGCTGCCACTCCATCAGTTGCCGGAGCCACGTTATTTTCTCTTCGAACCCGATATCCTTTGTTACCCCCTCCTTGTACTTCCAGTGAGCAGCAACGCCGTATTCGGCGATACGGTGCATGCGGTAGGTCCGTATCTGTACTTCCAGTGGTCGGGCACCCAGTGACATCACCGTGCTATGCAGCGCCTGGTACATGTTCTCCTTGGGGTTAGCGATAAAATCGTCGAACTGGTCGGGTAACGGATGCCACAGGTTGTGAACCACACCCAGCGCGCTGTAGCAGTCCTGGATATTGTCCACCAGCACACGAAGAGCCAGCAGGTCATGGATATCGCTGAACTCTTTGCCCTGAGCAGAATACTTATGTATCTTCCTGTACACACTGTAGAGACTCTTGGGCCTACCCGTAACCTCTGCTTTGATGCCGGCTTTTTCCAGCTCATCTCTCAGAATCTGGGCCACCTTAGTTATATATCTTTCACGTGTCGCCCTCCGTGCAGCCACTAGTCGGGCGACTTCGCGATATTTGGCAGGCTCCAGATAACGGAAAGCCAGGTCTTCTAACTCCCATCTGAGCTGCCACATCCCCAGCCGGTGTGCCAGAGGGGCATAGATATCCATCGTCTCCTGGGCTATCCTCTGCTGCTTCTCAGGCGACAATGCTTTCAAGGTACGCATATTATGCAGTCTGTCAGCCAGCTTAATGAGCACTACGCGCACATCCTCTGCCATAGCCACAAACATCTTGCGCAGGCTCTCTACCTGGGCATCACTCTCGGCGATCTTCTTCAGCCCGGCACTTTGAACCTGAGATGATATTTTGTCCAGTCTGGTTACGCCCTCCACAAGCTTCGTCACTTCCGCTCCAAACTTGCTTTCGATCTCCGAGAAAGGAATCCCGGTGTCCTCAGGCACATCATGGAGCAGCGCTGCCACAACAGAGGTTTCATCGAGCTGAAGATCAGCCACAATTATAGCTGTCTCCACCGGGTGCGTAATAAAGGGGTCGCCAGACAGTCGAACTTGATTGCCATGGGCTTTCAGGGCAAACTGATAGGCGCTCTCTACCAGAGTCAGTTTGTCTTCGGGGAGATACTCTTTTACTTTGTCGAGAAGAGGTTTTATATCCATAGCCCGCCTTCCCCACCCCCTATCCTAAAGTATATTGCAAGGGTGTATTGGATGCAAACTTCTTTACAAACTGCTTCCGATGCTGTATGCTGCTAAACGTAAAAATCGGGTGTTTGAACACAGGAGGTCCTTTTATTGTATCAGGCACCGAGAGGTACCTCAGCCATACTGCCCGCTGAGCAGGGATATTGGAGCTATATCAGGCATAAGGCGGTCTCTATCTGCCAACTCTATGGCTACCAACGCATCGATACCCCAACCTTTGAGGATGCTCGCCTCTTTGTGCGCAGTATCGGCGAGAGCACCGACATCGTTGAGAAGGAGATGTACTCATTTGAGGACAAGGGCGGCGACCAGATCACATTGCGCCCCGAGGGCACCGCTCCTGTTTGTCGTGCCTATATAGAGCACGGAATGCATAACCTCCCCCAACCGATTAGACTCTATTACATGGCCTCAATCTTCAGGTATGAGCGTCCACAGGCCGGTAGATACCGTGAGCATCACCAGTTCGGCGTTGAAGCTTTGGGAGCAGCCGACCCTACTCTCGATGCTGAGGTCATCGATATGGCCTGGCAACTTTATGTAAACTTGGGGCTTAAAGGACTTGCACTCAGTTTGAACAGCATCGGGTGCAGCAACTGCCGTCCGCAATATCTTGAAGTCCTGAAATCCTATTACACACAGCACAAAGAATCGCTTTGTCCAGACTGCAAACGCAGGCTGGCAAAAAATACGCTGCGCCTTCTCGATTGCAAGACTCCGACCTGCTCCGCTCTGAACGAGCGTGCGCCGAGAAGCATAGACTATCTATGTCCAGAATGCGCTGAACACTTCAATCAGCTTAGGAATTACCTAAATTTGTTGAACCTGCCGTTTTCCCTCAGCCACCGCCTGGTGCGGGGTCTGGATTACTATACCCGGACTGTATTCGAGATCGCCCCGGAGGGTGAAACCGGGGCTCAGGTTGCTATTGGCGGAGGCGGCAGATATGACGACCTTATCGAACAGCTCGGCGGCAAGCCCACGCCGGCGGTCGGCTTCGCCACCGGAATAGAGCGCCTGGTGCTCAACCTGAAGAAGCAAGATATTGTTATCCCTGCCTCACCTCCCCTAACAGTCTTTGTAGCTTACCTGGGGAAAGAGGCCAATGACGAAGCGATTAAACTTGCCTCCCGTCTGCGTAAATCGGGTATAAGTGCCATCGTCAGCATCAGTGAGAGAAGCCTCAAGGCGCAGCTAAAGCAGGCCAATGTCTCGGGAGCACGATACGCTATAATCATCGGCGAGGATGAAGTGAAAAGCAAGACGGCGGTGCTGAGGGACATGGCAAAAGGTGAGCAGCAGACCGTCCCCATAGATAAGGTAGCCGAGGCATTGGGGTAGCTGCACCGGCCTTTCACATTCAAAAACATCCCACCTGTGCTATAATATTTTAGATACCGAGAACGGGATAATCCCTGTCAGGTGAACTATGCTGGAACGACTTGAATCAATAGAAAAACGCTATGAAGAGCTCAACGAGCTTATGGCCCAGCCTGAGATAGCCCTTGACTTCGAGAAGCTGCAAAATCTGGCACGGGAGCGAGCAAACCTCGAGGATGTGGTAACCAGGTATCAGGAATACAAAGCCACCCTGAAAAGCTTGGAGGATACCCAGGCTATGCTCAACCAGAAGCTCGATGAAGATATGACCGCTCTGGCGAAGGAAGAGATAGAAAGCCTCCAGAGTAAACGTGAGCGTCTGCTGCAAGAGATTAAGGTCGCTCTGCTGCCCAAAGACCCTGCCGACAAAAAGGATGTCATAGTGGAGATCCGTGCCGGTGCAGGAGGCGAGGAAGCAGCGTTGTTCGCCGCCAGCCTCTTCCGGATGTATTCCCGCTATGCCACCTCCAAGGGGTGGAAAGTTGACATCATGAACAGCAACGAAACAGGCATCGGCGGCTTCAAAGAGGTCATCTTTGAGATCAAGGGTAAGGGGGTCTACAGCAGGCTGAAGTATGAGAGTGGAGTTCACCGCGTGCAGCGGGTGCCGGTTACAGAGTCATCCGGGCGTCTTCATACCTCTACGG
>DAOUMT010000116.1:0-14576 GCA_034409195.1 Dehalococcoidia bacterium | reverse complement strand
CTGTCTAAGGCCAAGATTTCACAGGAGGATATCCCAGAGAACCTGTTTGATAAATTTCTCACGGGCGCCGGGTTAGCGACTCACTATCTTTATCGCGATGTTCCCAAAGGCGCAGACCCTCTGGGAGCGGAGAATGAGCTTATACTTATGACTGGGGCGTTAACTGGAACTACAGCACCCAGCACTGGCAGATTCAATTGGGTTTTCAAATCGCCTTTGACCGGTCTCTGGGCTCAATCGAATTCAGCAGGCTTCTGGGGAGTGGATTTTAAAAAAACAGGTTTCGACGGGATAATATTTCAGGGAATCTCGCCAAAACCTGTTTACCTAGTAATCACGGAAGATAAGGCTGAGCTGAGAGATGCCAGCCATCTGTGGGGTAAGGGCGTTTTTGAGACTACAGACCTGATACGGAAGGAGCTAGGTGAGAAGTTCAATGTCGACTGTATCGGCATAGCCGGCGAGAACCTCGTCAGATATGCCAGCATTATGAATGACCTGCACCGCGCGGCGGGGAGATGCGGTGGCGGGGCTGTGATGGGTTCGAAAAAACTGAAGGCTATCGCCGTATTTGGAAAGAAGCCGGTGAAACTGGCAAACCCCTCTGCCTTTGCCGAGGTGTCTAAGAAACAGTTTGAGCTGCTCGATCAGCATATGTTCAAGGTAGCATTGGAGACATTCGGCACTAACGTCGTCATCGACTTAGTAAACGTCAGAGGAGGTTTTCCCACTAGAAACTGGCAGACCAGTGTATTTCCTGAGATAGAGGAAATAAATTCACAGGCCCTTAGTGAAAAAGTCTTGGAGCAGCCGCTTGGGTGCTTCGCCTGCCCCTTGAAGTGTGGCCGGGGCAGTGAGATCAGAAGTGGCAAATATAAGGGTGCTAAGGGTGAAGGTCCTGAGTACGAAAGCGTGGGGACGTTGGGTGGCGGGTGCCAACTCACGGACATGGAGGCGATTACCAAGGCACATTACCTCTGCAACGATTACGGCTTGGATACCATCTCTACCGGGGCCACTATAGCCTTCTCCATGGAGTGTTACGAGAAAGGTATATTAACAAAAAAGGATACGGATGGACTGGAGCTTAAGTTTGGCGATGCCGAAGTTGTAATTGAGGCGATACACAAAATAGCAAAAAGAGAAGGCATGGGGAATCTCCTGGCTGAGGGCACAAGGCGGATGGCGCAGAAACTGGACAGAGGTGCCGAGAAATTCGCCATGAATGTCAAGGGCTTGGAGCTTCCGGCTTATGATTCCAGGGCGGTTCAAATCACCGGCCTGGCATACGCCGTCGCCAACAGGGGTGGCGACCATGTCACTGCCTACATTCAAGGGCCAACCTTTCTTGACATCCCTTTCCTCTGTATTCCGGATAGCCAGATCAAGGACCCCCTCGTGGCCGATCCCAACGAAGTCCACGTTCTGATAGCACTAGAGAATGTGATGACAGCCCTGGATACGCTGGGAGCATGTAAATTCATGGGGTTCTGTGTGTCTTCCGAAGAGTGGGTTGAGCTCGTGGAGCACTGCCTGGGGCATAAATTTACCTATGATGATTTAGTAAAAATCGGGGAGAGGGCTTATAATCTCGCCAGAGTTTTCAATGTCAGGGAAGGGGTAACCAGGGCCGACGACACGCTGCCGCCGCGCTTATTTGAAGAGCCCTTGACTGAAGGCCCGGCCGCAGGAAAGGTGAATGAGAACCTGCCTGCAATGCTGGACAAATACTATGAGCTAAGGGGCTGGGACAAGGCTACCGGTAAGCCTACCCCTGAGAAGCTCAAGGAATTGGGACTGGAGGAGTACATCGCTGACATCTGGGGTAAATAAGGATAGCATATGACAGATAAGATAAAAGGAAGCGATAAACCCTGGCTCAAGAGCTATAAGCTGGGGCCGTATTCACTGAAGAAGACATTGGAGCCATATCCAAAGACACCCGTCTATAAGTTCCTGGATGACTCGGCTGAGGCCTATCCCGGCCAGATCGCTGTGGAATATCTGGGAAAGAAGATAAGATACAGTGAGCTCAGGGAATATGTAAATAGGCTGGCTAATGCTTTTGTGGGGCTGGGGGTAAAGAAGGGCGACAGAGTCGCATCAATTCTCCCGAACTGTCCGCAATTTATCATGACCGATTTCGCCTTATCAAAAACAGGTGCTGTTCTTGTCCCTTGCAGCACGCTGCACAAAGTCCACGATCTGGAGTATGAGATAGGCGCTTCCGGAGCGGAGACTGTGGTCTGCTCCGATGCGGCCTTAAGTCTGGTTATGCCGTTGAAGGAAAAGACAAAACTAAGAAATATAATTGTCACCTCACCCATGGATTACGCTGCAGAACAGCCCGAGGTGAAACAGGTTCCCGGTGCGCTCCAGTTCAAAGACCTTATAGCGCAACATGAACCTAATCCCCCTCAAGTTGACATAAATCCAACAGAGGATTTGGCTTACCTCTCTTTCACCGGTGGCGCCACTGGCGTACCCAAGGGTGTGATGATAACCCACTACAACAGGGCTTGCAATGTGAGGCAGGCCTTGTGGACTCTCGAACCTTTGTGGCCGGGGCTTAAGGGGAAGGCCGCTACTGAGCTAGTGGTGCCTTTATTTCACTCCTACGGACATCTGGGGATGCATGTCAGCATCACTCTAGGCTTGCGCATCCTGCTGGTTTCCGATCCCAGAGATATGGACCAGACCATAAAGCTGATGAAGGAAAATCGACCTATGCTGGTCTGGGTTGTTCCCACACATCTTATGGTGATAGCTGAGAGGAAAGTAGGGAGGTTGCCCGTCATGTTCATGTCCGGCGCAGCACCGCTCCCGGAGGGAGTTTTTAACGCTATTAAAACTGACATCATGATGCCGGTCACAGAGGGCTACGGACTGACCGAATGTGGCCCCATGTCTCATGTAAACCTGTCCACCTTCTCCAAGATTACCGGTTTTGCTGCCAAGGAGACACTGGGTATAGGGCTGCCGGTTCCCGATACGGAAGCGAAGATAGTAAGCCTGGAAACCGGAGAAGAGCTCGGAGCAGGGGAGAGCGGCGAGATATTGATTCGCGGGCCCCAGACCATGAAAGGATACTGGCCTACGCCGGGAAGCGGCCTGGAAAATGGCTGGCTTCATACCGGTGATATAGGTAAGATGGACGAGAACGGGTACTTTGTTCTTGAGGACAGGGTCAAGGATATGGCCAATATCTCAGGGTATAAGGTCTACACCACGGACGTAGACGATTGCTTATTTAAATATCCCGGGGTAGCTATGGCCGCTGCGGTGGGAATCCCTGACCCCGAGCGCCCGGGAAGTGAGAGGATAAAGGCATTCATCAAGCCCAGGGAGGAATACAGGGGCAAGCTAAATGCAGATGACATTATTGCGTATTGCAAGGAAAAGCTCCCTGCCATAGCTGTCCCTAAGTACGTAGAATTCAGGGATGAAATGCCATTGACTGTAACCGAGAAAATATTTAAAAGAGCATTGAGAGAAGAAGAGATCAAGAAAATGAAGGAGCAGGGAGTGCTGAAGTAACAAGAAAGGGAGGTGCCATGATTCCATATGCAACACCGGAATGGGTGGCCGAGGTAGGGAAGAATTACAAGGCCAACCCCGATAACCAGAATAAGATTTTCAAGGGCATGACCATATTTCTTTCCTTCCGCATTCTAGCAGACCCAAAGTTTGGTATAGATAAGGATATTTATTTTTGCAGTAACGTTGTGGATGGTGCTCTGCAGGACGACAGCGCACTTTTAAGCGCAGAGGATGCTGAAAAGAAATCGGACTTTATCCTTAGCGCTCCTCCTGCGACCTGGAAGAAACTAATAAAAAAGGAACAGGGCTTTGTTTCTTCCTTCATGAGCGGGAAAATTAAACTGGATAAAGGGTCGAAGGCGAGGGTTATTGGGCTGGCTTCTAAGAGTGGGCCTCTGGTTGAAAATTTCTATAAGATTGATACCGAGTGGCCCGACGAAATGTCACCGCAGAGATTGGAAGAATATAAGGCGCTGGTCAAAGGATTTAGAGAGAAATTAAAAGTCTAACCTTTAAGGAATAGCAATAACTTCTAGGTGAAACGCACCATCGTTTTTACCGCTTTGTACTTCCCCTTATGCAGATTGACCTCAATCATTTCGCGGTAGTCTTCCGGAGCGAAGACATGGGTTACCATGGGTTCCAAAGAGACCTTCTTCTGTTGCACTAAATCTATAGCTATCTCGAAGACATGTTCTTTTTTGCCGCGTAAATCGGTATATCCGAAGCAGTAAACACCTTTTATGGTCTGGAGTTTGAGCCACAGGGGAGTGAGGTCGATTTTTACTTCCTTACCGATGCCCACCACGCTCAGAACTCCGCCTGTCCTGAGCACCCTCATATCGGCGTTAAGGGTTCGAGTACTGGCCACGGTATCGAATATCTTGGTAAAGCCGCCCATAAGTATCTTCGGGCCAAGCAATGGTTTGTATGCCCTGGCTCCGGTGATACGCACCGTGTTATTCAGTATGTCCCCATCAGTGATAAGCTGATTTGCGCCTGTTTGAGACACAAGCGCAGCATGGAAGCGCGAGGGCTCGGCCACCGTGATGGGACATTCTATGCCCAGGGCGCGTATTGACTGGATGATGAGGTTGCCTATCACGCCGCCGCCGATGATGAGCACCTGGTCGTCGGGCCCTGGCATGTTGTCAAGCACTGCTTGAAGGGTTACCGAAAGCGGCTCTATCATGGCACCTTCTTTAGTAGATACACCCTGAGGCAGGTTGAAAATCTGACTTTTGTGCGCCACCAGATACGGTGCGAAGCCTCCGCCAAGGTCGCGAGAAATGCCAATGAACAATCCCGGGGAAGTATCGCCCTCAGCGAAGTTCTCACAGTTGGCAGGCCTTCCCATACTGCACGCTCTGCATTCTGTCTCGATTCCCCGCGTAGCACAATTCAGATGGGGGGCTACTGTGACTAGCTCGCCTGCCTTTATGCCCTCGACATTCTGCCCAACCTCCATTACTTGACCGCAGAACTCGTGCCCGATAGTGCAGGGGAACGAGGTGAAGGGCGAAGCTGCCGGAGAGTCCTTGAGAAAGATGAGGCTCACGTCGCTGCCACACAGGCCGCACATAAGCGTCTTTATTTTTACCCAGTCGGAGGAAGGCAAAACTGGCTCGGGGACATCGGCTAGCCGTATGGTAGCCAGGGGGCCCCGGTAGTAGGGCTGCTTGCTCAGCCTGCCCAGCACGCTCAGCACCGCGTACTGGGGGACTGTGACGGAGAATTGCAGGGCTTTCATGGTTCTATCAGCCATATCTGGCTCTCCCTGTCTTGGGGAGAAAGTCTAATAATCCCCCGTATCCCCCTTTTTAAGTCCTGTATCAAAAGCCTTAATTTTCAAGGACTTTTGGAACAACAGCTTCTTTCGTATCAAAAGTCCAAAACACTGGTTCAATCCCCAATTCATACGTGGATTGTACCAGAACGCAGATGTTGTGGCAAAGCACCTTGCACAACACCTCATTTACCTGCGCAATCGGAGTCTTAGCCCGAACCGAAGCCCCAAATTTAGCCTTAATCATACTAAATGTGGATTCCACATTCGACCTCTTGTGATATGCAGCCATGAAACTATCTCTGTTGAATTGATAGTAGCACCACATTTTATTCCACAGCCCATCAAATCTATGATGGTGGTCTCCCATGCCAGTCGAATTGCGCTTGAAAGGAATGTATGCTATGCCACCTACGGCCTGAACAGCATGGAGATTGCGTCTATCGCAGTAGGCTTTGTCTGCCGAGACTTCTTGAACATCGAACGTCTTAGCAGTTTGAGTTACCAAAGCGGGGAATTGGGTGGTATCAGCCGACTGATAAGGCGTTGCCTCGGCACTAGTAACTACATGGGTTTTCACACCACACATCAGGTGAGTTTTAACCCACGTCTGCTTGCTCCGTTCCTTGCCCCACTTATGGTCAAACCATCGAGCGTAGGTGCTGGTGGAGAAGCCAGAGGAATCAACAGCAAAGTCAGTCTCTACTGCTTTCAAGGGGCTTGCGCTCTGCTCAATCAGAGCTTTAAGGAGCAGAGTCAATTCGGGGTTTTCCAGATAGCGAGCATGGCTGGCGAAAGAGGCAGACTTGCTAACCAATTCCTTAGCTTCTGCCTCTCGAATATCAGACATGAAGCGTCTTCCAGACATGGTTGTGTAGGACTTGAACACAAGTCCGAATACAACGTCAGCCAATGGCAACCGAGGTCGTCCAAACTTATATTCAGGCTCAGAGATTCCATTGCACAAATCACGGAGCAACAAGATGAACTTCTCCTGCTCGTGCATCTGCGCAGCATTGTAAGCAGCCCACTCCTGGGTGTAGGTTATTCTCATTGTTCTAGTCTCTGTGACCGTACCATCGGGCTTGGTCTCTCGCTGGACGATGAACTCAACAGCAAAGATATGCTGGCACTTTTGATGGGTAGTCTCGAAATACCCGCAGGTGCAGAACGGCTCGCCGTGGTCAAGGCTCACGATATAAGTGCCATTACCCGACTGAGATGGGACTTGCCATCCCAACTTGTTCCTCTTGATAGTGTTGGAATTTGCTATCGCCAGTCCTCGCTCTTGCCAGATACCCATTGTATTACTCCTTTGCTTATTTCTTTATTCTGTAGCTATTATAGTATACTAACTATGGTTTTGTCAAGCGGTATTAGCTCAAAATTAAATAATTGATAGGAGGCTGAAATGAAATTAAACACAGGAATATGGGTACGGGGACTAGGGGGAACTGTATTGACCTTTGTTCTGGTCATCATACTAATGTTTGCACTCAAGGCATGTTACCCTCCCGAGATTACACAGACCCAAATAGTTCAAGAGGCTAATTCAATCTTGGGCAATATGACTGTATATCAACAACAGCAAGCTTATGCCTACTGGGAGGAAATGTGTGTCACCTCGGGACATCTGGGTCCCGATTGGACATTCGACCAGTTCCTTGTGCAAGCGTTTGGGCCACAGCCTCCGCCTAGGATGCCCTAGAATGCATGAGTAGGTAGCAATGTTCTTGACATCTGTGCTAGAATTGCCTATGCACAATAACAACACCAAGGATATTAGCTTCCTCTGTGTTTTAGAATTCTTGTACCTTCCTTTTGTCCCTTGGCTTGTCTTTCTGTTATATTATTGGGTTGGCCTGCAACTACATTGGCCTCCTGCTCCAGTATGGATAGCATTCGTGGTTTCTATAATTGCATCATTGTTTATAACACTGATAGACGTTGAGTTGCGCAGTCGAGTTATTATTGTTGTGTTGTTAGGCATAATATCTGTGGTAATCCTAGTGACAACCAAGATATCCCAAGAGTATATTATTCCAGCCTCGGGTTTTTCCTTCATAGCTGGTGCCATTACTCTTGTTCGTGGTCAACATGTAAACATGAAACCTGACGAAGTCAGGGATTTCACCTTTAGGTTGATATCAGTGATGGCGTTAGCTGGAGGTGCTTTTATTATCGCCATGTCCGTAAGCGATTGGAACTGGTGGAATCACATGGTTGGAAATATACTATCCGATAGTGTTGCTGCCAGCAGTGCCTCTAACAGCCTTGCTGGCAATAGCACTAATAGCCTTAGCTTTAATTGGGCTAATAATGCTGCACAACGCGCAGCAGATGGCTTCTTTGCTATGGCCTTATATTATTTCCTTGGCATTGGTATGATAGTTATGGAAATAACTCAGCCCAAAGCATCTAGAAGTTGAAACTGACATTTATCAATTTACATTGACAACACTATACTAAATACTAATTATGGTATAATGTTCCAGAAATGAATGAGGTGCAATCCCGATTAGCAGAATTACAAAAGAAGGGCTGGACGCTTGCTGCGTTAGCTGATGAACTAGACCTCACAGTTAATGCTGTAGAGAAGTGGAAGGCGGGCGTTCATAGCCCGAACAAAGCAACATTGATTCTTTTAGACCAGCTTTTGAAGCGGAGACGTATTCCCAAGAAGCGACGCTATACTAAGGATAACACTTCTGATACAACTAGCTGACTTTTGATACAAGAGGCACTTTTGATACAAAGCTCCCTTTTTATAAAGGGGGAGCGGTTCATGAACCACCCTTAATATTTCAGGAATAATCGTGTTTTTATTCCCAGACGCAGACGCTGCCTGCGGCGTCGCATCCCTCCATCCATACGCTGTCCAGTACGACCAAATCGGGTGGTACGATGTGCACTTCGGCGTCGACAACCACGTCCAGTACCGCCGGAAGCCCGGAGTTCACTGCTCGCTTCAATGCTGGTTTTATCTGGGTGGGTTTGGTCACTCGCTCGCCGTAGCAGCCTAAAGACTCAGCCAGTTTGTCGTAACGGGCGTCGCTGAAGTCTACGCCGCAATAGCGCTCCTGGTAAACCAGCTTCTGTCCGCCCTTGATCATACCCCATGCCCTATCGTTGGCAATGATGACAATAATGGGCAGCTTCTCACGCGCTGCCGTCTCCATCTCCATGGCATTGAAGCCGAATGAGCCATCGCCGGTGATGCAGTAAACCGGGGTCTTGGGCCTGGCGAGCTTGGCCCCTATGGCATAGGGCAGGCCCGTGCCCAGATGTCCCGAATCGGCGGGCCAAAGGAAGGAACGCGGCTCATAAATCCGGTTCTGGTAGAAGGCCCAGACAGCCGTGTTGCCACCGTCCACCGCGCAGATAGCTTCCCGTGGGAAGAACTCGCGCACCTCGCGCATAAGGCGGAGAGGATGGATGGGCACATTGCCGGAATGGGCCCCTTCTTTCCATACGTCCAGCCAGGTTTTCTGTGCCTGCCGGGCCTCTTTAAGCTGAGGTGTTTCCTTCCTGGCTTTGGTCTGCTTCTTTACTGCCTTGAGCAAGGCACGCAGGGTTGCCTTGGCATCCCCGACCAGGGCCAGGTCTACCGGGCGATTGAGGCCGATGTTCTGAGGCTCTATGTCGATTTGAATGAAGCGCTGTTTGCCTGGCTCACCCCAGAACGGCGGACGTCCCCAGAAATCTATATCGCCGAGCCGGCTGCCTATTAGAAGCACTACGTCCGCTGTTGTCTGCGCCGCTATCGCACCAAGGCCTGAAGGAATCAGGCACAAAGGATGGTCCTCAGGAATGACGCCACGTGCTGAAAGACTGGAAGTAACCGGGGCTGAGAGATACTCTGCCAGTTCTATGAGCTCATCCCACGCGCCTGAACGCAGCACCCCGCCGCCCGGGTGAATGAGCGGCAATTTCGCCTTCGCCAGCATCTCCGCTGCCTTTTGAATCAGGCGCTCGTCGGCTACAGGAGGGGTGGTCGCTCTATAGCTCTGCGGCGGCAGTACAGGATATGAATCACCATCCAGCTTGTCACAGAGGACATCGGAGGGCAGGTCGAGATAAACAGGGCCAGGGCGTCCTGAGACGGCGGCGCGAATCGCCATTTGTGTTAGGTGTGGCATTCTCCTCACATCGTTCACCAGAGCTTGCCACTTCGTAATGGGCGCCATCAGGGGCACCTGGTCGAGGGCCTGCATGGAACCATGCTCAGGGTAGGAACGCCAGGTCTGATTCTGCGCCCCTAGCACAACTAAGGGGATAGAGTCAGCCCAGGCTGCATATACCCCTGGCACAAGGTCGGCTACCCCAGGACCGACTGTTCCCAGACAAAACCCTGGTTCGCCAGTCACCCGGGCCCAGGCGTCTGCCATGTGGGCTGCCGCCTGTTCGTGGCGGGCTGAAATGAACCTAAGTCCTTTCTTACGCCCCAGGCGATAGATAGCGTCGGTGATGGGATTGCATTGGTCGCCCGGGACCCCGAACACGTATCTTGCCCGTTCCTCGATGAGACAACGCACCAGAGCTTCTGCACCACTTATTGTAGCCATTGTGCGAACCTCCCTTCCTACTCTTGATTTTAGAGACCTATTGATGGGATTAAATACATTTAGTTTTAATTACAAATCGGGTCGCATGGAGATTTGACCTTTCGATACGTATAATAACCACAGCAAGTCCATAGGTCAATAATTGTGACAGCATAATTACACTTTGCACTTATCGGCTGGTTGGAAGACAAAAAATATTGCAGAAAAAGCGCTTATTAGTTATAATATGGCCATCGAAAGCCTTAAGATGAATACCTGCCTGCTTTCGCTGACAAATACAGTTCAACCCGTATGTCTCGATTTTATGCCTAGGATATTATTATCGTTACAAGAATCTCCATCATATAGAAGCTTCGGAAAGACGGGCATGGCTCGGTTCCGGTAAAGAGTCTAGAGAATAGGAGGTTTATGAAAATGGTCAACGCATTGGTACTGAAGGGTTTTCAACTATTCAAAGGTCTGGACGATAGTGAACTGGCAAAAATAGCGGAGCTTTGCAGCGAACGCACCATGAGTCCGGGTGATGTCGTTATCACAGAAGGAAAAAGAGCAGGCAATCTGCGACTCTGCCGTAGTGGCAAAGTTGATATTTTAATGTGGGTTCGTGAGCCGTGGAATAAGCATGTCATGGTTCACAGGGCAGAGGCGGGAGAAATATTTGGGTGGTCTGCGTTGGTAGCACCGTATACCTATACTGCCTCCGCTGAATGTGTAGAGGCTGGAGAGGAAATCCGTATAAATGGCTCAGCGTTGCTGGATCTATTTGAGCAGAATCCCCATATTGGATTCGTTGTCATGAGCAATCTTAGCACTGAAATCAGTGCGAGGCTGCATCAAATCAGGCAAAAGTTCAGCGTTGAATGGCTGTCCGCCGGCATCCCGGAGGCCTCAGGCTCCAGCCAATGGGGTGAACCCAAGAGAAGGTAAACGAAGCCATTATCCAATAGCAAATAAGCTGATACCTACATTGCTATATAGGTATCAGCTTTGTATTCCCCCAAAATCTTTCTCAGAACGCCACAAACTTCTCCTAAAGTCGCGTAGCAGCGCACAGCATTCAGAATAAATGGCATAAGGTTTTGTTTTTCCTTCGCAGCTTCACCGAGGCGCTTAAGCCTTTCGGAGACAGCCACGCTATCCCTCTCACGGCGTACCCTATTAAGTCGCTCCAGGTGCCTTCTTTCTCCATTGGAATCCATTTTTAGCAGTGAAATGTTTAACGGTTCTTCAGATATATAGTCATTTACTCCAACTAAGATAGACTCTCTAGTCTCAATCTCTTTCTGATAACGGTAAGCTGCGGTTGCGATCTCCTTGCTGAAGAAACCTTTCTCAATCGCAGGTATAACCCCGCCTAAGGCATCTATTTTGCGAAAATATTCGTAAACATTCTTCTCCATTTGATTTGTAAGAGCTTCGACAAAATAGCTTCCCCCCAGAGGGTCAATGGTGCTGGTTACTCCTGTTTCATGAGCAATGATTTGCTGCGTCAACAAAGCTATTGTAGCTGCCTCCTGGGAAGGAATTGCATAAGCTTCATCCATTGAGTTAGTATGCAGAGACTGCGTGCCACCGAGGACAGCGGCCAGGGCTTGAATAGCCACTCTGGCGATATTAAGAAGCGGCCTTTGCGCCGTAAGCGCGCATCCTGCGGTTTGCGTGTGGAAGCGCATCCACAAAGTTCGTTCGTTCTTCGCGCCAAAACGTTCTTTCATTTCCCTGGCCCAGATACGGCGGGCGGCTCGAAACTTTGCGATCTCCTCAAAGAAATTATTGTGGACGTTGAAGAAAAAGCTGAGTCTCGGCACAAAATCATCGACCTGCAAACCTCTCTCCAGACCTGCTTTTACATAAGTCAGCCCATTTGCCAGTGTGAAAGCCAATTCCTGAACGGCGGTGGAGCCTGCTTCTCGAATATGATAACCGCTTATGCTGATTGTATTCCACGACGGTACATTCTTAGTGCCGAACTCAAAAGTATCTACTATGAGTCTGAGCGAGGGTGCAGGCGGGAAAATGTAAGAATTCTGAGCTTGGTATTCCTTTAGGATATCATTCTGGATAGTCCCTCCGAGTTTACTCATGGGAATGCCGCGTTTTTCAGCAGCCGCGATATACATCGCCCAAATCACAGCAGCCGGTCCATTTATGGTCATAGATGTCGTTATTTCATCTACCGGGATTCCTTCGAACAAAATCTCCATGTCGGCCATAGATGAGACGGCCACGCCGCACTTTCCGAATTCTCCCAGCGCCTGAGGCATATCCGTATCATAGCCCATTAAAGTAGCGTAATCGAAGGCGACACTCAGCCCTGTTTCACCGTGGCTTAACAAATGTTTAAATCTCTCATTGGATTCCTCTGCGGTGCCCATCCCTGAAAACATTCGCATTGTCCATAGTCTCCCCCTGTATCCCGTGTTATGAACCCCTCTAACGTATGGATACTCTCCCGGGAAACCTAGATCGTGAAGATAATCAAAACTATCCAGGTCGCCGGGCGTATAAACTGGCTCAACTTTAATATCTGAAAGAGTCTTGAAACTCGGTTGCCTTTGTGTGACTTTTAATGCTTTTTTTAACCATTCGGCCTTTTTATGTTTGATCAGTTCTAATTCCTCTCTGTCAATCATAGCTACCTCCTGACCGAAAGACTATTCATGCTTCCGACATTATATAACAACCAGTAGCCTTTTTCTGTTTATCCATAGTTGCTCTTAATGGCTCACCGAAGAGCTAGCTGACTGGAAATCAGTTCTTCGAAGAATATGGCGCTCACAGAGCACATGTATTATAATCAATTTACTTAACCTTCCGGAATGTAGAAATGTGATAAATTTTTTATCTTTATATTCTTGATTTTATGATTTCTTCATCCTAAATAGTTATCATAGCTTCATTAAGGAGTAAGGAGAGAAATTATGAAAAAGCAACGAGATCAGGCGGGTAATAGCAAAAACCAGGCGAGCGAACCAGAACAAGCGATGATTGATGAGTTGGTCGGCAAGCTGGGTGGAGGAGACGGCCGGGTGCGAGAGGATGCGCGCCTTCGCCTGGCAAATATAGGCAAGCCCGCTATACCCGCTTTGATTGAATCACTGAAGAAACGCGATAAAGTGATTCGTTGGGAGGCAGCCAAAACACTGGGCGAAATTCGTGACCCTGCTGCGGCACCTCCGCTAGTGAAAGTCATGAGCGACAAAATCTTCGAAATCCGATGGCTGGCTGCTGAAGGACTAATTGCCATAGGGCGTGAGGCTTTGCCGCCTCTTCTGAATGAGTTAATTAAGTACCCTCAAAACCCCTGGCTTCAACAGGGAGCGCACCATGTTATCAGCCATTTCGCTGCGAGCGATGTTTATATTCCCCATCATGAATTCACCCACCCCAAGCAAAATACGAGCCTTAAGGAATTGCTCCAACCCCTGGTTTCTGCATTAGAAGGCCCGGAGCCATCGCTGGAGGTGCCACGCGAAGCATCGAAGGTCCTTGATGAACTGGCAAAACCCAGCAAGGCGAAACGAAGTAAGTAGAGATTCAGGCCGGGTTCTCTCACTGCACTTTGGGCCGAGGCTCAAATTTTGCGATTTTAGCTGCCTGCAAAACTGAAGCCAAGCCGACCACCGCAGCATAGAGTGTTGTCAACCACACAACGTGTGATATCTACTGGTCGAGTCATTGTGGCGTGTCGCTCTATTCCTCAGCGACGCTCTACGTATCTTGTTTACAATTGACAGTTGACAAACTTTTTAATATTATTGGTTGGCCATCAAAGGAGGTTACATGAAGTACTTTGAGGATTTCAATATCGGGGAAGTAACCGTAACCAGGGCCAGGACTATTACCGAAGCAGATATAGTTAACTTTGCTGCACTGACCGGAGACTGGTATCCGCTTCATACCGACATTGAATATGCCAAAAAAGGACCCTTTGGCGAGAGGATAGCCCATGGAATGCTAGTGATCTCGTTTGCTATCGGGCTGATGCCTCTGTATGAGATGGCAATCGTTGCCTTTTATGGAATGGACAAGTTGAGGTTTACCGCTCCCACAAAGATAGGCGACACCATTCATGTGGAGCTCGAAGCTACGGAAAAACAGGATAAAGGCAACATAGGCGGCGTAGTAAGTCTAAAGCAGTCGGTCAAGAACCAGAGAGGCGAAAATGTGGCGGTTTCGACCATAAAAGTGTTGATTGGCAAACGTACGGCAGCCTGAACTGTAGTTATAAAGCGGAGATGCGCCTGGAGGCAGGTTTCAGTGATAACAGAACAGGGCGATTTTTCCCGCGATATCGAACATTTCAAGATTATCGAAGGCACATAGAGACAGCAGCAGAGCTTGGGGGTGAGCATGGATTTTAGATTCTCGGAAGAAGAAGAGGCATTCCGCCAGAAAGTAAGACAATGGCTTAAGGAAGTCGTCCCACCCCGCTGGTATGAGATTGATGCCGGGCTGTGGGAAGAGACCGAGGAGTCCTGGACGCTTTTACGTGAGTTCCAGCGCAAACTGGGGCAGAAGGGTTGGCTGGCACCGGCATATCCCAGAGAGTATGGCGGCTCGGATATGAGCCACGTCAAACGGCTTATACTTGCCGAAGAGCTGTATTACCACCAGGCCCCGGTAGGCGTTGAGATGGAGATATCGGTAAATTGGGGGGGACGGGCCATCTCGCGCTGCGGCCC
>DAOUMT010000115.1:0-6053 GCA_034409195.1 Dehalococcoidia bacterium | reverse complement strand
CAGGATGAGGAAGGGCAGCTTCGCTGCCCTGCCTCTTGGGATTCAACTTCCGAACGCCTTCTATGAAACCAGGCCTATCCTGCCAGCGACAATCTCCCTCTGGAAATCGGTGCCGCCGTAGCGAATGTCCGCGGCCTTGGCCCTTCTGAAATACAGAGGGACGTCGTGCTCACGGCTTGTGCCGATGGCTCCGTGCAATAACACGCCCTTCTCGGTAACCCACTTGTACTTCTCGTTTATATATGCCTTAGCCATAGCTACTTCTTTGGTGCAGGGCAAGTTTTCAGATTCGATCCAGGCTGCCTGGTAGAGAATATAGCGGCTGGTCTGCATGGCCGTCCACATGTCAGCCATGATATGCTGGAGCGCCTGGAAGGCGCCGATGGGCCTGTCGTACTGCACCCGTTCTTTGGAATAGGCTACTGTCATATCCACCACTGCCTGCATACCGCCAACTGACTCGGCGCACTTGGCTATAGCGCCGCGCCTCATGACGTTCTCAACGATAGCCCAACCCTTGTCCACTTTCCCAACTATGTTATCCGTGAGAACAGATACATCCTTGAACTGCACCTCGCAGAGCTTGTCCATACCTATAGTGGGTATAACTTCAACATGTATCCCTGGGCTCTTGGCGTCAACGATGAAAATTGTGATGCCGTCCTCTGCCGTTCCTTTGCCGGTCCGGGCTACGCAGAGTATATAGTTGGCGACATTTGCCATCTCCACGAAGACCTTAGTCCCTTCAAGTACGTAGTGGTCACCCTTGTGAGTTGCCTTAAGGGTAATTCCCGAGGCATCGAACAGCCCGTTGGGCTCAAGTTGAGCCATGGTGCATATCAGTTCCCCACTAGCTATCTTGGGCAGGAATTCTTTCTTTTGCTCCTCTGTCCCCGCATCCATAAGAGGATATGCACCTTCGATTATAGTGCAAATAAAAGGACCTGGCAGGATATTCCGTCCCATCTCCTCCAGTAGTATAGTGAAGTCCTGGAAGCTCATTCCCTGCCCTCCGTATTTCTCAGGGATAACCATCCCCTGCCATCCTAAGTCGGCCATCTTTTTCCAAATCTCGGGGGAGTATCCTTTTTTCTCATCCTCCTCGAGCTCTTTCACCATCTTCTTGGGACACTCGGCAGTTAGGAAATCCCTGGCTGCCTTTCGCAGCATTTCCTGCTCTTCGGTGAAAGCTATGTTCATGACAATTCTCCTTTCCCTCGAAGTCGGATTACTTCATCCTGGGCAGGCCCAGGCCGTTCCAGGCAATGATATTTCTCTGTATCTCATTTGTGCCCATGGCAATATTAAGCCTGAATTGATGCTGATACCAGGTCTCGAAAAAGCCATTGAGCTTAGCCCATCTGGAAATCTTGACCTGTCCGTAAGGACCAAAAAGGTCGGTCACCATATGAACCACGCGCGCTTGCAGCTCGCCCGAGGTTATTTTCACCGCCGAGGCATCGAAGGGAGCCATCTCATGTTTGCTCTGAGCGTCGGCTATGCGATAGGCGAGACAGCGAGCAGCCTCGAGGTCACAAGCTGCCTGAGCCAGCCTGTTGCGAACCAGCGGGTTACTCGACAACGGCATGCCTGCCATCTTTGTTTCATTACAGTACTTGACGAGGTCTTCCAACTGGCGCTGCATGCACATAATCGCTCCCAGGTTAGACCTCTCGAAGCCAGCCAGCATCTGTGTTACTGCCCAGCCTTTATTCTCTTCACCCACAACATTGTTTACAGGGACACGCACATCATCGAGGAAGACTTCGTTATAGTAGTGGCCTCCCTCCATGTACAGGAGGGGTTTCACAGTGATACCAGGTGTCTTCATGTCGAACAGCAGGAAGGTGAGCCCTTGATGCTTCTTTTCGGCATTGGGATTGGTTCTAACCACAGCGAAGGCCCAGTGAGCGCGATGGGCGCCTGTACTCCAGGTCTTCTGTCCGTTTATTACATACTCGTCACCCTTGCATACAGCGGTAGTGGTCAGCGAAGCTAAATCTGAACCTGCGTTGGGCTCGCTCCACAGCTCGCACCACATGGCATCAGCCGAAGCAATCCCCGGAAGAAACCTTCTCTTTATATCATCATTGCCTGCTCCTAAAATCGTGGGAGCGAGCATCTCCACGCCGAAAACATCCGCTCCAGGCACATCGTAATAGCCCCTGGCCTCAGCCAAAAATACCCTGTCCATCATTGTGCCGCTGCCACCATACTCTGCGGGCCAGTCGAGCGCCAGCCATCCTTTCTTGGCGAATATCTTGGCACAATGAAGGTGATATTCCCAGCCTTCATCGGTATCGAAATTGCTCTCCAGACCTACGTAGCCCTTGGGCTTAATTTTCTCCAAATCTTTGCAGACGTCGAAAAACTCTTTGCGCAGTTTCAGTTGTTCATCTGAAAACTTGAAATCCATTACAGAGTCTCCTTCCATCTACAGAGTGGAGGACTGTTTAGGAAGCGACTTATTTCATCCTGGGCAGACCCAGACCATACCAGGAGATGATATTTCTCTGAATCTCGTTGGTGCCCATGGCGATAAACAGCACAAACGACTGCTGATACCACTTCTCGTACCAGCCATCGAAAGGCGACCACCTGGACCGCTTAACCTGGCCGTATGGGCCCAATATGTCAGCTCCCAGCCAGGCAAGACGTTCCTGTAGCTCGCTGGCAAGTATATGAACTCCGGAAGCCTCGAACCCGGCCATCTCGTTCCTTTCCTGAGCATCCGCTATGCGATAGCCGAGGCAGCGAAGCGCCTCAATCTCACAAGCCATTTGAGACAGCCTGTTGCGAATCAATGGGTCATGCGCCAGCAATTTGCCACCGATTTTGGTCTCATTGCAGTACCTCACTAACTCCTCTAGCTGGCGCAGCATCATCATAATAGCGCCCAGGCTCGACCTTTCGAAGCCAGCCAGAAGCTGAGTAACCCGCCATCCCTCGTTTTCCTGGCCGACAACGTTCTCTACGGGTACATGCACATCGTCCAGAAAGACCTCATTATATACATGTGCCCCATCCATGTAGTACAGCGGCTTCACGGTAACTCCGGGTGTCTTCATGTCAAAAAGGATAAAGGTGATACCCATTTGTTTCTTGGGGGCGTGCGGGTCGGTCCGCACCAGAGCAAAGGCCCAGTGGGCGCGGTGGGCTCCTGTACTCCAGATTTTCTGGCCGTTTATGACGTACTCATTACCTTTTCGGACCGCAGACGTGGTTAGAGAAGCAAGGTCAGAACCTGCGTTAGGCTCGCTCCATAATTCACACCACTGAACCTCGCCGGAGGCGATTCCAGGGAGAAATCTTTTGTTTAGCTCCTCGTTGCCCACTCCCAGAAGCGTGGGAGCAAGCATCTCCGGTCCGAAGATATCTATTCCAGGGAGGTCATAGTATCCCCTGGCTTCAGCGAAGAACACCTTGTCCCCGATTGTGCCTTTACCGCCGTATTCAGCGGGCCAGCCAATTGAAATCCAGCCCCTCTTGGCGTACTCCCTGGCACAATAAAGGTGGTATTCCCAGCCTTCATCGGCATCGTAAATGCTCTCCAGGCCTGCAAATCCATGCGGCTTCTTTTTCTCCAAGTCCTTGCAAACTGCATAGAACTCTTGACGCAGTTTGACCTGCTCGTCTGTAAGCTTGAAATCCATGCTCGGCCCTCCTTGACAAAGTCTCCAAGGAACCTGAAGCCTGAGGAAATCTTTTGATAAACGGTTTTACCTGGGCAGACGCTTGACTATCAGCTCTCTCTGTATCTCTGAGGTACCTTCCAGCAACTCGTACATCTTGGCATCTCTGAACAGCCGCTCGATCTTGTACTCCTTGCTGATACCGTAGGCGCCATGCACCTGCATGCCCCATCTGCAGACATCGACGGCGGTCGATGTCACAAACAGCTTGGTAATAGCCATATCTTTAATTGTGTCCTGCCCCTGGTCTTTCAAGAAGGCGGCTCGATAGGTCAGCCAGCGCGCCGCTTCGAGCCTTGAAGCCATCTCAGCAAGCAGCCAGTGAATGGCTTGCAGATTGAAGATAGGCTCATCGAAGTGCATCCGGTGCATGGAGTATTTGATTGCCTCTTCGAGTGACGCCTGCATGAGCCCTACGCACTGGGCGCTGAGGCACAGCTTGCCGATGGTCATGGCGTCTTTCAACGCATCGAACTTTCCACCCTTACCACCCATGAGGTGATCCTTGGGCACGTGGACATCCTCAAAGAACACATCCGATAGGTCAGTGCCCCTCAACCCCAGCTTATCCATCTTGGGGCCGGTGGAGAACCCTTTCCTGTTTGTCTCTACAAAGAAAAGACTGATATCGCCCTCGAGTTTGGCGAATACGCACATCACATCAGCCCAGGGAGCGTTGGTTATGAATCTTTTGGCCCCGTTTATGATATAGCCGTCTTTCACTTCCTTGGCTACGGTTTTAATCATCTTCGGATTCGATCCCGTATCAGGCTCGGTGAAGCCGAAACACCCCACCTTCTTAGCTTCACAAATCGCGGGTATCCACTGTTTCTTCTGGGCCTCAGTGGCAAGCTTATTGAACCTGTCATTGACCACATGCTGCAGTTGGAGGTGTATTGCCATAGCTGCTAGAATTTTAGCGAATTCCTCCAGCGCCAGTGCCAGGCTCACATGGTCTGCCCCGGCTCCTCCATATTTGGGGTCGAAAGGAATCCCATAGAGATTCATAGAAGCCAGCTTGGGCCGAATCTCATGAGGGAAATTGTTTTGCTTATCCATGGTGTCCACCAGAGGGGTAAGCTCTTGCTCGGCGAATTTTTTCACCGAGTTCTTGAACATTTGCTGCTGCTCAGTTAAATTGAAGTCCACAGTTGTTTGCCTCCTTTTTCGCTTGTTTAAACTTCATTTTCTGGGGTATTTTCGAGCTTCTAACATCTCGATAAAAGTCTCGATCTTAGACTTAACCTGAGCGTCATCATATCCCCTGGGATCCACCATGTTGCCTTCGAACGACATGCTGGGGAGGCCCAGCTCTTCTCTCAATATAGCGCCTATATCCGGTTGTTCAGCGGTGAAATTTCTGCAGCATCGATTCGAATGAAATACTATGCCATCCACATGGTACTGCTTCGCTCTCTTCTTATAGAGTTCAGCTTTCCCCCGCGACGCTGAACGCATGAAGAAACTGAGATACCTGTTAGCCAGACTGCCGAAGGGGTCAGAGGAGTCCAGACGGCCGCTGAACGCATTTCCATAGAGGTCGGTTACAAATGCCGCACCGAACTCTGCAAAATAGTTCAACAGACGCATGTTGTGGTAGACAGGGAAGAGGTCCCAAATGAGACGAAACCTCTCGTTAGGAACGAAACCCACCTTATTGTCTACCCTCGTTTTGACTTCATCTCGAAGCTGTTTGTAGAAATCCACGGCCTCCTTGGTGCCCTTGAGCGTTACCAGGGGGAACAGGCAAGTGAAAACGTCGATCTGGCTTATCGGAGTGGGGATAGCAGCCCGCATGGCGTCGATCTCGTCCCAAAGCTCACTCGCCTGGTCTGAGAGAGACACCACCTCTCGCAGTTTTTCCATGCTAAAGGGCTTCTTGGTAGCCTGCTCCAGCGACTTGACAGCTTCCTTCAGTTCCGCCACATAGTATGCTTTTTGACGTGGGGCCAGAGTTTCGCTGTCTACTGTATAAGGTGCGTCTATTATGATCATGGGACATTTGTAATGTCTCTGAATGGCTTCCCACCATTTGGGATGTGTGGCGCATGCGCCCTCGGTCGCAATCAAGATGTCCGGGTCGGGAGGTGGCTCGCCAAAGGCACCGCGCTTTTCGAACATAATACCGAACGTGCATAATGCATAGGCGCACAGGTCCTGCGAATAACCTCGAGCTTCGCCTGCCTTGCAGAGGTCCTCCGCCACTTTCCTTGAGGAACAAAGTGCAGCGTAGTTTTCGGGAAAGAATGGAATCCCATCGAAAGCGTACACCAATTCAATAGGGGTCATTGAGGTTATCCAGATTACAGGTTTCCCCTGTTGCTTGGCGTTGGCTAGTTCTTTATAGTAAATCTCATTCAG
>DAOUMT010000114.1:0-3705 GCA_034409195.1 Dehalococcoidia bacterium | reverse complement strand
CGCCGATGCCAACTCCAAAGCCTCGTTCGAGGTTCCGGTCCTTTTGCTCTTTTCTCCTCAAGTGCTACAAGCAGCCGGTGTTTCCCTATTCTCTCGAATTCAGGGCGCGGTTTAATGCTTGAGGATGCCTCGATGGTAGATAAAGCTGCCTTCAGAAGTGGCTCAAGCTCCGCCGCCTGCTCAGGGTAGCTTTCCAGACACTGTTCGATAGTATCTCCCTTAAGCAAAATACGATCGAGACATATATCTAATATATCATCAAAGTTCTTCTTCATCTTTTCTCCCGGAGGACAGCTTCCTGCGCAATGCTACAAGTGCACTGTGTTGCAGTACCTTCACCGCTCCTTGACTCTTGCCAAGCACCTTCGCAACCTCCGCAGTGGACATCCCGCCAGCGAAACGTAACTCTATAACATCTCTCTGGGCTTGAGTTAACAGCTTCACCGCTTGAACTGCCCGACTGATATCCACATTCCTTTCTGCTTCCGACACAGGGTCTGCGTCATCGCCCACTAAGGACTCATCGAGCGGCAGGTTAAATTTTGCTTTATTTGTCCTCCTGTAGTCTATGACAAGATTATGCGCGATGCGAAACAACCATGCTGAAACAGGTACCCCTCGCCATTTAAATGATGAGACAGACTCAAGCGCCTTAAGAAATACCTGTCCCGCTAAATCCTCCGCCTCCGTCTTATTTCCCACCCTAAGTGCAATATAACGATATACCCTGGGGAAGTACTCCTCATAAACCTTAGCCCAAGCCTCAGGGTCTCGATTTTGCAACCCTCGGGCGGTGCTTTCCTCATCTTGCACCTGCAACTCCTCCCCCTAATTGTTAAGCACCAGTATAACCCAGGGAAAGAGTTGAGGCAAAACCGCCTGTTAATTTACTCTATCTAAATATTAAAACGAAAAAATCAGCAAAAGGTTAGCTACCTAAATGAAATAGACGACAATCCTACACTTTACACCAAATAACTTGACAGCGTTTTGCTTGGCATGTATTATTCAATTTCTCCACTCAAATTATCGAATTGGCTTCCCCAAGCTGCCAGGATATCGGAAAGCATGATGGAGGCACAGGCACTGAGTAGTATACGGAAAGAAAATTATCTCTTTCTCCGAATTCATTCTCCATTTAACCCCGGAATTCTTATCTCAATCCCACGTAAATGAGATAAAGAACAGCATTTGTCTGGCTGGTCAATTGAACCGACAAGTATGTGAGGTATACAAATAATCTCGGGGGTGTGACATGCAGGAGCAAGCCCTGTCAGGTGTTAAGGTGCTGGATTTGACCTGGCACATCGCAGGCCCCTATTGTACTAAGCTGCTGGCAGACTACGGCGCTGACGTGATAAAGGTGGAAAGGCCGGGGAAAGGAGACCCCACGAGAGCTATGGGGCCCTTCTTTAAAGACGACCCGAACCCGGAGAAAAGCGGCCTTTTCCTCCATCTCAATACCAATAAGAAAGGAATCACACTGAATCTGAAGAGCGCTACCGGGAAAAAGATATTGAAACAGCTTGCGGCGGAGTGCGATATCCTGGTGGAAAGCTTCAGGCCACATGTTATGCCCGGCCTAGGAATGAATTATCAGACCCTGGAGAAAGTAAATCCCAGGCTGGTGATGGTCTCTGTCTCCAGCTTCGGCCAAACCGGGCCGTACCGGGATTTCAAGGCGTCAGAGATTGTGGAATATGCCATGGGCGGGGAGATGTACTCCACCGGAATAGCTGGCAGGGAGCCGTTGAAGCTGGGAGGGAATGTCATCCAATACCAGGCAGGTACAGTCGCTGCCATAGCAACTATGGGCGCTTTATATTCCGCGGAGGACGAGGGGACAGGTCAGCACGTAGACGTCTCAATAATGGAGACTCAAGTAGGCAGCGCCGACAGAAGAATCATGTATATTCTGAGCTATATCATGGCGGGAGTGATAACCACGCGCTGGCCGCCGCCCAGAGAAGCAATCAGGATGCTGATCATGCCCCAGGGTGTCTACCCGTGCAAAGATGGCTTCGTTAACACCCTGAGCTTGCCTCAGTGGTGGCCCAGATATATAGAGGCGCTGGGAATGCCGGAGCTTAAGGACGACCCCAGATTTCAAAATATCTATAGTGCCGAAGCCGGAATGGAGTTCGATGCCATCTGGTATTCGTGGCTTGCCGATCACACTAAGGAGGAGCTCTTTGAGATATTCCTTAAATCTAAGATCGCCAGTGCCCCCGTCAACAGCCCTGAGGATTTGCTGAAATATACTCAACTCAAGGCCAGGGAATATTTTGCAGAAGTCGACCATCCGGAAACAGGCAAAGTCACCTACCCCGGAGCCCCTTTCAAGATGTCAGAGACTCCCTGGAAAATCAGACGGCCTGCCCCGCTATTGGGACAGCATAATGAGGAGATTTATTGCAAACTGCTGGGATATACCGCGGAGGAACTGATTAAGCTTCGTGAGGGCGGTATTATCTAGGAAGGAGACCAGTGATATGACCAAGCTGCCGTTGGAAGGAGTGAGAATCGTTGCACTACCCGTTGTATTCGCCGGCCCGTTCGCCACTATGCTCCTTTCAGACTTAGGCGCTGAGGTTATTCTGGTGGAGTCGGTCCATCACTTCCCTACTATTACCAGGGGGTATATGCCCAGACCTCCCCAATTCCTCGTCCCTACTACAGGGGCGACATTTGGGGGCAGTGGAGGAATACAAACTTATGTCAACCACTGGGCAGGAGACAGACCCTGGGACCGTTTCGTCATGTTTCATGCTCTGGGTAGAAACAAGGTGAGCTGCTGCATCGACCTCACCCGACCTCAGGGAGTCGAAGTCTTCGAGAGGCTGGTAAAAGTAAGTGACGTTTTCTTCGAGAGCAATGCTGCTGATACCATGGAGAAATTGAACCTGACTTACGATGTGCTCAAAGAGGTAAACCCCTCTATCATCTATCTCAGTATGCCCGGGCTGGGCTGCACTGGACCACACAAATACTGCTCCATCTTCGGCGCCCAGCTTCAGGCTCTGGCCGGTCATACCTGGCTCACACGTTATCCCGACCTAGACTATACCACTACCCAGTCACTCATATTCCACAGCGATGCCGCCTCCGGAGCCACTGCCGCTTTCGCTATACTGTGCGCTCTGCGCTATCGCAAGCGAACGGGAAAGGGACAGTTTATCGACCTGTCCCAGCTGGAATCTGTTGTCCCTCACATCGGAGAAGCGATCATGGACTATACCATGAACGGCAGAGTCCAGCAGCCATTGGGCAATCGCCATCCCTCTATGGCGCCTCACGGGGTCTACCGCTGCCTGGGTGACGACGGATGGGTAGCGATTTCGGTATCCTCCGAGGAGGAATGGCAGGGGTTATGCAAAGCACTGGGCAACCCTTCTTGGGCTAAAGAAGAAAGGTTCTCCACATCCCTTGATCGTCTCAAAAACCAGGATGAGATGGATAAATATATCGAAGAGTGGACCTGCCGCCACGATAATTACGAAGTTATGTACATACTGCAAAAAGAGGGAGTTGCAGCGGGGCCAGTGCTAGATCAGCGGGATGCTTTTCACGATGCGCAGTAGGCGAGCCGCGGCTTCTATGAGGAAGTCAGCCACCGCGAGGCCGGAACTCATCTCTACCCGGGCATGTTGTGGAAAATGGATAAAACACCCATGAGCATACGCAAGCCACCGCCATGTCTTGGCG
>DAOUMT010000113.1:0-4808 GCA_034409195.1 Dehalococcoidia bacterium | reverse complement strand
GTTATCTCCTCGCCTCGTCCTTTGGCCAGCGCCGTGCCTCCGTAGAGGAAGAAGGCCACATCTGAGCCGAGCTTTGAGGCAAGGCCTGCTAATTTTTCAAGTGAAAGATGCAATTCCCAGAGCCTGTTTAGTCCAACCAGGGCAGCAGCGGCATCTGTCGCGCCTGAGCCCAGTCCAGCCGCTATGGGAATGCCCTTGGTGAGGTGGATTAAAGCTCCCTTCTTGCAATCACTGGTTTCTTGCAGCAGCCTGGCTGCTTTCGGCACCAGGTTATCAGGTGTCTGAAGCGTCGGCACATAGCAGTGAAAATCAAGCCTTTTGTTTGGTTCCAAGGTGAGCGTGTCTGACAGGCTGATGGCCTGTAGAATACTGGCGACCTCATGGTAGCCATCGGGTCGCTTGGCCAGGACCTCGAGGGTCAGGTTTATCTTGGCATATGCCTTGAGTTTGATCATTATTAATCAGCGCTGCAATAGGCTGGACAGACGAGGGCGTCTACCCCACCGATTATAGCCTTAGTTTTTTATTGTAAGAACAATTCATGAATTGCCCTACATTTTGCTCCTTCCTAATTTTGTACCCCTGCTGGAAAATGCGCGGTGCAGGTTGGCCCATTCCTCGAGCGATAGAGTTTCAGGACGCCTCTGCGACTTTATGCCCGCTTTTTCTAAAAGTTCTTCAGTCTCTGCTAACTTAAGTCGCAGTCCTAAGGCAAGTGAGTTTCGTATTTGCTTGCGCGGTGCACTGAACCCCGCCTTGACTATTTCGAAGAAGCCAGCAGTATCTTTGACATCAACTGCGGGCCTGGGGTAAACATCTATGCGCACAATTGCAGAATCGACCTTGGGCTGGGGGTAAAAGCTTTGAGCGGGAACGTAGTCCACGATGGTGGGCTTGCCATAAAGCTGCACGCTGATGCCGAGGATGCTCATGTCACCTGGCGCAGCCGCTACGCTTTGCCCGACCTCTTTCTGCACCATGACCACCATAAGGCTCGGCTTGAGCGGTGCTTCGAGGAAATGGCGCAGTATCGGGGCGGCGATATAGTAAGGCAGGTTGGCAACGACCTTGTAACGTCCCTTTTTATCAACAAATTCCAGCGGGTCTACCTGCAGGACGTCGTTATTTATCACAGTCAGGCTGGCAAATTTGGAGAGCCTCTTTAGAAGTGCCGAGGCGAGCTTGGGGTCAACCTCTATAGCAATTACCTTCCCCGCCCTTTTCACCAGTTCCCCAGTCAATATACCCAGTCCCGGACCTACCTCAATCACCGTATCGGAAGGCGCAAGCTCGGCTGCCGAGATTATCTTCTCTAACACGCCGCGGTCGATGAGGAAGTGCTGCCCCAGCCCTTTCTTAGCCCTTGTGCCCAGTCGGTGCAAGTGGCTTTTGGCATCGGGAGAGAAGCGCTCTATGGTATTCTGACCTCTCATTCAACCTCCGCCACATTATATAACTAAAAGAGTGAGTTTGGGAACATCCGCAGGTTATTCAAGAATAGACACATAATATCAGACACGAAGCATAATATTCAGGCACAGACGAGGGCGTCTGTGCTACCTTCGGACGTTCCATTTAGTGAAAAATTATGGCAACTCTCATAGAAGCAATAGGGGGCGTCCTTCCATTAGGAAGGACGCCCCTCTCATGTAGGGTACAATCACCAGGCTTATTTGCTCTTCTTGACACTTTTATTTTTGTGTTTGGAGTCTTCCAGCTTGAATACCTTGATGGCATTCTCCCGCATTATCATTCTCTTCGCCTCGTCGCTCAGCGGCAGCTCTAAGAACTGCTTCTTGAACGCTGCAAGACCCATGTTGTTGGTGCCGAAAAGCACCTTCTCTTGACCTGCCCAGAATGACATGAAGGTGAACATCTCAGGATGCATTTTAGACAGGAGCTTGGGCATCCAGGCCGAGCAGTCGCAATAAACATTGGGATGTTTCCATGCCATGGCTACCAGTTCGTTGCCCCAGGGCCAGCCGGTGTGAGAGCCGATGATGGTGAGCCCGGGGAAGTCCAAGGCAACCTCGTCGAGGTAAATAGGTCGTCCAGGCCAACTGGGGAACAGTTCCGCGGCATGGCCGGTCTGCATGCCTACAGGTATGCCCAACTCGCTGCACTTGGCGTAGCAGGGATAGAGCCTTCTGTCGTTGAGAGGCACGCCGAAGGTCAGGGAGTGGAAATAGCAGTACTTTGCGCCGTATTCCTTGACACCCCTCTCCATCTCCTCCAGGCTCTCCTCAATGCGATAGGGGTTGTAGCCGACGACGGGTATCAGGCGGTCCGGGTAGTCTTTAATGTGTTCGTAGACCTCATCGATGGTGTAGTTCCAGATAAGCTTATTTTCCCAGTGAGACCACATCCTGATGGCAGGGATGAATATCTTGTCGTAGCCTTCTATATCCATCATAGCCACGAATTCATCGGTGGAGGGGATGGGGACGGGTAGTCTCGGAGCTGGCTTCTTCAGGGTATCGATAAGGATATTTCTGGGGAACTCGGAGCCGGGGCCGGTATGTGACCTCATCATGGTGGCTGCCAGGATTTGGAACTCCCTGCCATCCCAGGCGTAGGGGTTCCAGAAAGGGTAGTTCTTAATGTCAATCGGTCTGATATCTTCCACGCCTTATTTTTCTCCTTTTATAGGGTTCTGGAAGAGTTTGGCTAGCACATGCTGAAGCCGCCGCTGACGCTGAGAGTCTGACCTGTTATGAAGGCAGCGGCATCGGAGGCCAGGAATACGGCGGCATTGGCGGTGTCTTCTGGCTTGCCCATCCTCTGCAGAGGATACTGGCTGATTATCTTGTCCTTGACCTCGCCCGGAATCATCTCTTGAGTGACATCGCCGGCCCACATGCTGTCCTTGCCTGCTGTGCCGGGTTTCTCGGGGATGGTAGCTCCCGGACATATGCTGTTGACGTTTATGCCGAACCTGCCCGTCTCCTTGGCTATGGCCTTGCCAAAAGCGATAACTGCACCCTTGGTTCCGGAGTATACCGCTTCCCTGGGCTCGCCGACGCGACCTGAATCCGAGGCGATGTTCACAATTTTGCCAACCTTTTTCTCCGCGAAGTGGTCGAGCACAGCCCTGGTGCAATAGATGACGCCAAGGTAGTTAATCCTTAACTCTTTATCGTACTCCTCGACCGGCTTCTTCAGGAAAAGTTTATTGGATACAAATCCAGCGTTGTTGACCAGGACATCTATTTTGCCGAATTGCTCGATGGTCTTCTTCACCATAGCCTGCACAGATTCCCAGCTTGTAACGTCAGTCTTAATGCCAATGGCTTTGCCACCCAGGGCACTGGCCTCTTTGGCCACCTTCTTGCCCTGCTCTTCATCGATGTCTGCGATAACCACATTGCACTTTTCTTTGGCGAAAGCGAATGTGATGGCGCGACCGATGTTGGAGCCTCCGCCAGTCACGATTACAGTTTTACCTGCCAGACCTAATTCCATTTAGTTTGCCCTCCTAGAATTTTGAAATTTGATTTGTTGAACAATGGCAAAGTTTAAGGCCGTGCACCCACTGTCGACACTCCCCCTCCGGCTTATCCCTGGCGCCGGCTCCCACCAGGTGCTCCTGCGGCACCCAGAATTTACTATTTACCGCTGCTTCCTTCCGGATCTGACGGGGTTCATAGCGTTCTGCCGCGCAGGACCCAGTGTTCATCACCGATGGACAGAAGACAGTCCCGGAAAGAGCAGAGCCTCGAGCGGGGATTCGATCCCGCTATAGCGGATTGCGGGTACAGGGCACCGCTGTCTCCCCATCTAGCACGACCTCTTGAGAATTGTACTTTAGGGGGGTAAAGCTGTCAAGCGAAACCTGTAGGGGCTGACCCAATGTGGAGTTAGATTCTGCTGGCGATGAGGTCGCCCATCTCGCGAGTGCCGACCTTCGTCACATCATCGCTCATGATGTCGTAGGTGCGATAGCCATCGTTCAAGACCTTGTTTACGGCTTTCTCGATGGCTCCAGCTTCCTTTTTAAGGCCGAGAGAGTAGTGCAGCATCATAGCGCTGCTGAGTATGGTGGCGATGGGGTTCGCCATATTCAGTCCGGCACGTTTGGGCGAACTGCCGTGAATTGGCTCGTAGAGACCGAATATCACACTGTCCTTTTCCGGTATTCCGGCTAGGCTGGCCGAGGGCAGCATACCCATAGAGCCCGCCAGCATGGAGGCTTCGTCGGTAAGTATATCACCGAAAGTGTTTTCGGTCACGATGACATCGAATTCCACGGGGCGCTGGATTAGTCGCATAGCGCAGGAATCGACCAACTGGTGCTCCAACTGGATATCGGGATATTGGGAGGAAAGCTCGGTGGCGATCTGACGCCACAACCGCGATGACTCGAGGACGTTGGCTTTATCCACTGAGGTGAGTTTCTTCCTGCGCCTCCTTGCCAGCTCAAAGCCGACACGCAGGATGCGCTCTATCTCGATTTCGGAGTATGACATGCTGTCCACCGCGCGCCTGCCTTGACTGGTCTGCCAGCGTCGCTTGGGCCTGCCAAAGTAAAGGCCTCCGGTGAGTTCACGTACCACAAGGAGGTCTACACCTTGCACGACCTCTGGCTTGAGCGTGGTGTGGTCGGCCAGCATGGGCAGCACCTTAACCGGGCGCAGGTTGGCGAACAGCTTGAGCCCTTTGCGCAGGGCGAGCAGGCCGTCCTCCGGACGCACCTTGCCCAGGGGGTCGTCCCACTTGGGGCCGCCTACAGCTCCCAGAAGCACGGCGTTACATTTCTTACACATCTTAAGGGTGTCTCTGGTCAATGCCTCGCCGTACTTGTCTATGGA
>DAOUMT010000112.1:0-3714 GCA_034409195.1 Dehalococcoidia bacterium | reverse complement strand
TTCCTACGTAATACTAATGTCGTTTTCACCTTTTGCTCTGCTTCTACCGGAGACTGATGTAAAGAGAGGGTGCCATGGCAGACAAACATAAGGTAATCATCCGAAGTTGCCCTGATTATGAGGATATTAATCGCATCCGGCATATAGTGGCTGAGGGCATGCAGGAGCTTGGCGCCAAGCCTTTTGGCAGGGTGCTGTTGAAGCCCAACGTGGTTTTCGCCCATAGAAGATACTCTCGTTTCTCTTACACTCATCCCGCAGTTATCGAAGCACTTCTTGATGAACTGGCGGCAAGGCCGGAAGTGGAAAGAATCATCATAGGGGAGAGAACAGCCATCTACATGCCCACGCGGTACAACTTTGCTGTGGCTGGATACAACAGATTCCGCAGGAAACCCAAAGTTAAGATTTGCTTCTTTGATGAGGATGCTCTGGTGGAGGTCCCTTTTAAAAAAGGTAGATATCATAAGTCTTTGCGTTTATCGCGTACCTTTGTGGAGTCTGACTACAAGCTATATGCTCCCAAGCTCAAGCACCACATGACCAGCAAGCTGACCTGCGCCATGAAGCTCAACATCGGCATCTGTGACCATAAGGAGCGCCTGGACGGCCATGATTACCATCTGGAGGAAAAGATCGCAGACCTGTACGAGGTGGGCAGTCCTAACCTCGTGGTAGTAGATGCCGTTGTAATCGGCCAGCAGTGCGAAATGGTGGCTAAGCCACTCTCCTTCGGTGTCATAATGATGGGAACATCGGGCGTGGCCGTTGATTCTGTTGCTGCCAGGCTTATCGGATTCGACCCAAACGAAATCTACCATCTCAGGATAGCCAGGTCGCGAGGCTGGGAACCGGTAAGCGATGACGATATCGAAATCAAGAGTGAAGTCCCCTTGGAAGAACTCAAAGAGAAGACTAAGAACCTTGATCGTAAGTTTTCCAACCTGCTAGAGTTAGATACCCCTCTCCGAATTTATTTGGGGAACTATCCGGGAGGCAATGATATCTGCCATGGCGGTTGTGTGAATATGCTCAAGGGAGCACTGGCTACGTTCGAGGCTTATAAACCGGGCGGGATCAAGCAGGCTCAGGATAACGCTATTGTTATCGGTGAGTACGAAGGCGATGTCGATGGCCATGGTCACATCATCCTTCTGGTTGGGGATTGCACAAAGGTCAAGGGTAAAATCAATGGGAAGACCAAACGTATCAAGGGCTGCCCGGTGGGCATCCCGTACTTTTCCGCCTTCGGCCCCTTCTATTGCAAATTACCCAACCTCTACATGGATCGTGACTACTTTCTCAAGTTTCCCTATCACTACGTGGTTTCTTCTGTGGTTAAGTTTATCAATAGGAAGCTGCATTAGGCTGGATGACCGGACCACGAAAGGGGCTGAAAATGAAGCTCTCGTGTGTTGATGCCATAGTTCCAGGGGCAACCCTGAGAGAGAAATTCGATAATCTGGGGAAATACGGTTTCGAGGGAATTGAAATCTGGGCCATGGGTGGTACCGTTGCTGAACTGGAAAAGGAAATAAAAGAAGCCGCTTCCAAGAGCAAGGTTAAGCCATCCTCGGTGATAGTAGTTAATGAGGCATTCTATCGCCCTTTGGACAGCGAGGAGGCCAAGCAAGCCAAGGCTGAGGCTATAAAGGAAAGCATAAGGTTAGCGGCATCTGTCGGCGCTGTAAGCCTCTTGGTTCCTGAATACGGGCCCCAGTTGCCCCCACCTATTTTTATGTTACCTCCTCTTGGTGAAGCCGAGAAGGGGCTCTTGCTTTCGCTCCTAGAGGATGTAGGGAGATATGCAGAGAAGCTGGGAACGACGCTGATGCTGGAGCCAATAAACAGGTATGAGACTCGCTTTTTTCATACCCTAGAGGATGCAGTTGGAATCTGCGAGGAGGTGGGCAGGCCCAATATAAAGATCGTGGCTGATACCTTCCAGATGAGCATTGAGGAACGAAATATCGCTGAGAGCATACGAAGAGCGGGAAAATATATCCATCATATCCATCTCTCGGATAGTGGAAGGTTGCTGCCTGGTTACGGAAATATTGACTTCAAGGCCGTTTTCGCTGCCTTGGAAGAGATTGAATATAGCGGGTATATGTCTTTGGAGTGTGCGATTCCAGGTAACCCCGAGGAGGAACTGTCCAAGTGTGTGGAGTATCTTAAGAAGTGCATGCTCTCATGCTAGCAGGAATTGAGTAGACAAGGGAGATATCAATATGGCGAAGTTGAAAAAGCTGCTTGAGCCGATCAGAATTGGGAAGCTGGAGTTAAGGAACAGGATTGTGATGGCACCCATAAATTCCCACCTCGGGACTGAACTCGGCGGGGTGAACGACAGATTGATAGATTATTACGTGGAAAGAGCAAAAGGTGGCGTGAGTTTGATAATAACAGATGCCATGTGTATCGATTGGCCTGTGGGTATAGCTGGTACGAGTCCGCTAAGGATAGACGGCTGGAAATATGTCAGCGCTTTGCATGACCTGACTGACGCAGTCCATGAATATGGTGCCAAAGTTGCAGCGCAACTGCACCATGCGGGAAGGCAGAACTCTATGGCAGTTTGCGCCGAAGGTCAACAGCTTGTGGCCCCTTCGGCGATTCCCTGTCTACCCACCGGAGGCGACATGCCTCGCGAGTTGACAATTAAGGAAATCGAGGAGTTAATCAATAAATTCGTCCTGGCCGCCCAGAGAGCCAAGGCCGCTGGGTTCGATGCCGTGGAGATTCACGGGGCTCACGGATATCTGATTACTCAGTTCATGTCTCCGCACACCAATAAGCGTAACGATGAATACGGAGGAAATTTTGAAGGCAGGATGAAATTCCCGCTCAAAATTGTAGAGGGCATGAGGGCAGCGCTGGGGCCTGATTATCCCATTCTGTTCAGGATGTGCGCCGATGAATATGTCGATGGAGGACTCACCCTGGAAGATAGCAAGCTGATTGCGCAGAGGTTGGTGGCTGCCGGGGTAGACACCCTTGATATAACGTCTGGCATCTACGAGTCGCCGCCTGCTTGGCATGCCTGGATTTACCCGATATATGACATGGCACCTGGCTGCCGGGTATATCTTGCCGAGGCGATTAAAAAGGCTGTTGATGTACCGGTCATCGCCTCCGGCAGGCTGGGAGACCCTGCACTGGCAGAGAAGGTTATCAGGGATGGGAAAGCCGACCTGATTGCCATGGGCAGATCCCTGCTTGTCGACCCAGACTTACCGAGGAAGGTAGCTGAGGGAAGACTGAATGATATACGCCCTTGCCTTTACTGCGATGAGAGTTGTGTCGGTGGCCTTTCAAATCTGTGGCACATAGACTGCCAGGTCAATGCAGCTCTAGGCAGGGAGAGAGAGTATCAGATCAAGCGGGCGGGGAAGGTTAAACGGGTGGTCGTCATCGGTGGGGGACCCGCAGGTATGGAAGCAGCGAAGGTGTCTGTGCTGAGGGGACATGATGTAACCCTGTTTGAGAAAGAGAAAAAGCTGGGAGGGCAACTGATAGCCGCCTCGGTGCCCTTGTTCAAGCATCCGGTCAAGGAGCAGATAAGATATCTCGAAAATCAAATGAATGTGCTGGGAGTAAAGCTCAGGCTTGGAAGAAAAGCTACTCCGGCATTGATTAAGAAACTGAAGCCAGACGTGGTAATACTGGCGACGGGAGCCTCTCATCTTGTTCCGAATATTCCCGGGGTTGGGA
>DAOUMT010000111.1:0-10148 GCA_034409195.1 Dehalococcoidia bacterium | reverse complement strand
CTCAATACCCAGCTCAAGCGCATCGACAGCCTTCATGCGTCGCTTTTGCATCATTTCCCTCCTAGATTGTAGTTGCCTGATTTATCAGGCACAGCCCCATCCCGGGCTGCAAAAATAGTAGTTCTTGCCCTCGTACTCTACGCTGAGAGCCGTCTCCTCATCCGCTCCATACCGCATATCGGGTCTATTACCATACGCTAGTCCTATTTCCCCTAGTGAAACGCGTTATTTGGGCATTGTTTTGCTAATTACAAACAATTAATTAAACAAAGATGCTAAGAACAATGCTTAAGATTCCAAGTAATACTGATAACAGAGCAAGGCATGTCGCGAGTTTAACCAAGTTATCAGGGTGTTGCAGGTTGGCTCTTATTTCAGTACAGAGGGGGATAAAACTTTTTAAGCCATGTATTTCAAATTCGTATTCTTGTTCTGTCTTAAGTTTACCTAATTTGTCTCGATAGTAGTATGATAGAATTATGGCATTATCTGTATCCTTGATTTTGTTCGTGCGTGGTTGACTATTATAAAGATGAAGAAAATTATCGTCGATTATTCGAGAGGTGCAGATAATCTCCTTTTTGGTAGATGTAGCTTTTATCTTGATGTAATCCATCGAATTGAGGCCTTCCTCTGGCGGTATCCAAATCCAGCCTCTGATTGATTCATCATGCAAAGCAGCAAATACTTTGTATCTTTTTCTCATGTTGCCTCATTTTATAGGTCGGTGGATAGCGTTGGTATCTGCTACCATCTACCTATGTGCGCATCGTATGTCATTCCCGCGCAAGCGGGAATCTAGGCACCTGGACTCCTGCTTTCGCAGGAGTGACATTAAATAAGCTATATTTTCCATGTCATTGCGAGCGTAGCGAAGCAATCTCACCGTACCTCTTGTTATTAACAACCACGCAGAGATTGCTTCGTCGCCTTTCCCCCTATGGGGAAGACTCCTCGCAATGACATGAAGACTACTTGCTCTTTCGCTTCTGTTCAATTTGTGTTTTTGCCGTGAGCAACTGCTTGACATCGTTCAGGTCTTGCTCGGATTCTACTTTGATGAATAGCCAGCGTCCCTCGGGGTAGGGATGCGCAGCTTCGATAATTTTAGTTGCCTTTTTGCTGAGCCCTGAACTCAAAGCCTGGTCCGCTTGCTCATGGCCTATAATAATCTGAGCGGTGAAACCCTCTTGACCGGGATACAGAGATAGCAGAGCTTTGCCTGCTTTGCGGAACCGCAGTGCCCAGCCGTAGTTCTTGCCGTAAAATGCGAAATCGCTTTTCAGGTTATAGCTTTCCGCAATGAAATTATTTAAATCCTCCCATAGCGGCTTTTGGGAGCCGACCGCGGCAACAACCTCTGCTATTGTGGGTTTATGCTCTTTGTCGGTGAATATGCCTATTGCCATGGTGAATAGCCGCTTTTGCTCAGGCGAATTTATTTTCCTTGTGCTTCTGGGCGATGGTCTCGGCGAGGTTATCCAGGGCTTTCAAATCGGCTTCCTTGGGCAAGCCTTTGCACAGCACCGGCGGCAGTACCTCTACCTTCAGATTGGGCATCATGGCGCTGAGCTGCTCAACTGTTCTGCCTCCCCAGCCGTAGGAACCGATAATAGAGGCGAACTTCAGCTTGGGCCTCAGAGCGTTTGCCAGGAAAACAGCATGAGCCGCATTAGGGTGGGCGGCAGCCAGAACAGTGGGAACTCCCACTACAATCGTCGCCGCATCCACCAGCGCCATTGCCAGCTTCCCTAGGTCCGTTTCCGTGAGGTCGAATTGCTTTACTGCAACGCCTCTCTCCGTCAGGGCTTCTACAAGATGCCTGACCATCTTCTGAGTGCTGCCGTGCATTGAGATATAAGGTATTACTACAATGTTTTTGGGGTCATCGAAGACCCAGCTACGATAAGCACTGAGTATGAACTCCGGCCTGTTGTACACGGGGCCGTGGCTGGGCGCAATGGTATTGATAGCATAGCCCTTCAGTCGCTCCACGTGCTTCTGGATGTTCGACCAGAATGGCATCATGATTTCCGCATAGTATCTCTTGGCCGGTTCATAGACCCGTCTTTCGTCGGTTACAAATAACTCGTTTGTAGCCAGATGGGAGCCGAAGAGGTCACAGGGGAACAGTATCTTGTCCTCTCTCAGGTAGGTGAACATTGTCTCGGGCCAGTGAACCCAGGGAGCATGGATGAACTCCAGCGTTCTGTTTCCCAGAGAAACGGTGTCCTTATCGTTGACCGTCTGGAATTTGTCTTCCGGGATCATAAGCAGTTCAATGAGAAATTCCTTGCACCTGGGCGAGCAAACAAGCTTCGCCTCGGGGTATTTCCCCAGGACATGGTGCAGAGAGCCGGAATGGTCTTGCTCTGCGTGGTTGGCGATAACGTAGTCTATCTTCTTAATCTCGAGCCTGTCCAGGTGGCCCATCAGAACATTTGTCATTGTAGGGTCTACCGTATCGATAAGAGCCGTTTTTTCGCTGCCCTTAATAAGATAAGAGTTATAGCTTGTACCATCGGGTAGGGGTATCAGCGAGTCGAACAACCGCCTGTCCCAGTCAATGGCTCCTACGAAGAAGACTCCTTCAGCCAGCATTCTGTTGTTCATTGAAGTTGCCTCCTAAATCTAGCTTTAGCCTACACCCCCAGCTCGGAACGAGTTCGTATGAATGAGAGCAAGTTATCCCGCGCTACCATGCCGACGATAGTGTTGTTCTCTATTACCGGCAATTGGTTGATATCTTCTGTGGTCAATATTTGCAGGACATCAGCCAGGTCATCGGTAGGCCGGACAGATTTAAGTTTATCCAGGGGCGTCATGGTCTCCTGCACAGTCTTGGTAAGCCGATGTTCACGGGATACCTCTTTTACGTCATTCAGTGTTACCAAACCTACTAGGTTGCTGTTTTCAACCACCGGGAAACACCGGCGGCCAGTGTTTAGAAGGTAGTCATGAATCAGTTGCTCAATTGTGAGCCTAGGAGGAACTGTGGGACAGTCTCGGGTCATGACCTCACTGACTTTGTGGCCGCGGAGCATATCTTGAAGTGCCACCTGCTGGTAGCTTCCCGCCGCTGCATTCTCCAGGAACCAGCCGATAAGGGCTATCCAAAGGCCATTGAACCAGTTGCCATAAAAGATCCAGAAAACGCCGCCGAATATGAACATGTAGCCCATGGCCCTGCCGATAGTCGAAGCAATGCGGGTGGCACTGCGCAGATTCTTGCTGCGCCACCAGAGTATAGACCGCAGCACACGCCCCCCGTCCAGAGGAAATCCGGGGATTAGATTGAAGCCGGCAAGGACAGCATTGATCCAGGCCAGCCAATATGTCAGGGCTGCTGCGGGCTGGCTCACATTTATTGTAGCAATATGTATGCCCCAGAATATGCCTGCGATGACCAGGCTGCTCAAGGGGCCGGCCAGGGCCATGCGGAACTCCACATCAGCACGTTGGGGCTCCTTGGTGATTTGCGATACTCCGCCGAAGACGAATAGCGTGATTGACTTTACCGGGATACCTGCGGCTTGAGCTATCGCGCTATGGGAAAGCTCGTGCAATAGCACCGAGGCAAAGAAAAGCAGGCTGGTGGCCAGGCCGATGCCCCAGTAAGTTGCTTGACTCCAATTCGGGTAAGCAGTTGGGAAATAACCGGCTGCCAGCGCCCAGGTTACCAGTACGAAGATGATGAACCAGGAATAATGCAGCTTTATCGAGACACCAATGATTCTCCCTAAAGGTATCCCTCCCTTTAGCATCTCCTTACTCCTTCCAGAAAATTAGCAAAACTCACACAATGCACAGCCACAGTAACCTGTAGAGCCATTGCCATAATTTCGCTTCTCAGCACAACTCTGCATCTCGGTCAGTGTATATAGCATCGTCTCTGAGGATTCTTATCAAACGCATTGCTCTCATAGTTTCCCTGTTGAGGACGTCAACGAAGGCGGAAGATAGGCCCACCCCGGCAAGCATGGCAAGGAAGGTGTTGTTTATGACCGGGCGTAGCCGCCTGGGAGCTCCGGCGGATACATTGTTTATCCAGGATGTGGTCCGTATTGGTGGGTCGAATATCTCAGAAAAGGCAGGAATCAGCTCGAGCAGGGTCTTTATGTGACGCTGGCCCACATCGCTGGTAACATGTAACACGCCCGGGTCTAGAAAGATGTGTTTATTCGAGAACCCGGACTCATTGACAGCCCCCACTAAAACTGCGCTGGACTTCAACACATCTTCTGTGCTGGAAAGTGCTGTTGGATCGGAGATATTAAGAATTACTTCTGCCTTGTACCGGACAACCAGGGGCAGAATCTCTTTAAGTTTTTCCTCACTAAGGGACACGTAATTCACGATTGGAGGCCGCTTGCAAGCACGGAGGCCGGCTTCCAGGGTATCAGCCCTGTTCGAGCTCAAACATAGCTGGCAGTCAACCGCCCCCTGAATTGTCTCAACTGCGAACTTCATTATCTCAGGCTCATCGTGCTGTTGCTGAAGGTTGATATCCAATATGTCAGCCCCCGCTTTTACACAGTCACCGGCCAGACCCTGCAGGAAATCGGTACGTTCCTTTGTAATTCTATCTGCTACTCTATGGCTGATTGATTCGGCAGGACGCAGTTTGAGTGCTTCGGAGACCCTTCTGTTCCTGGTGGTTATGTTATTAGCGATAGCCAGCATTGATATCCTCCTCATAGACCTGTATGCCTATTCGGTAACACAGAGCCATGCTCCTTAGAGCGGGCACATACCTATTATAGCTTCCGCTGGCAAACTCAATTATATTCATAGCCTTAAAGAAATGCATCTGTTTAGGTGGGCCCCGCTACTTTGCTTCCGGCCCCAGCGTCACCGACCACAGCTCTTGCTTCCGTCTCAAGGCGCTACACTCGGCGCACAGTATTTCAGCCGCTCTATACTGGGGCATTCGCGCATGGAGAGCCTCCGCCATGGGTGAATGCACCTCAACACAACCCTTGCGCCCACATGCAGCACAAACTAAGTCCACCTTTTGCAGTTTCCCTTCTTTTGCCATAGCTTAACCCCCTTCTGGTGATTGTATACTCACCATACTACTATCACATTATCAATAATAGGAGGTTAGATATCAAGAAGTCATAAAATGGGGATAAAAAAGCTTAAAAACTTATCACATATATGTGCTGTACTTAGTCAGCACTTTTCAAAACCTGCGAATATGGTCTTTGAGGGCGGAGGCTTTCCGTCCTCAAAGCATAAAGTATCATAATATATTCTACGCGGGCTGTAGTTGGGAAGTGCAGTTCGGGCAGCGGGTTGCCTTAAGCGGTATCTTGGATATACAGTAAGGGCAATCTTTTGTTGTCGGGGCTGCTGCCGGTTTGGGAGCTTCGGCTCTACTGCGAAGTCTGTTGACATAACGGATAAGAAAGAATACAGCGAAGGCGACTATCAAAAAGCTAAATACATAATTAATGAATGCGCCATAATTTAGCGTTACAGCACCGGCTGATTGGGCGTCAGCGATAGTAAAGTAGGGTGGGGGAACAGTTTTTCCACTCTTCAAGAGCACGAAGAGGTTGGTGAAATCGACTCTACCCAGGGCCAGGCTTATGGGCGGCATGATTATATCTCTGACCAGTGACGTGACCACGGTGCCGAAGGCTGCGCCGATTATGATGCCGACTGCCATGTCAATCACGTTGCCCCGCATGATGAACTCTTTAAAATCCTTTAGCATCTCTACTCTCCTTTCCACCTGATTTATTTGACAATCCGCGATGAGGGGTAAGTACGTGGTAGACAGAACTGAGGTCATTCGAATATGCTTCGTCTGTGATTATATCAGGTAGGTCAATAAATCGGGGAGGGTTCAGGTGCCGAAGGGGATGCCCAATACCTTGATGGCTATGGTCAGGTGAGCCACTACTGAGCCGAATAGTATGTACCAATAGTAGCAATGGAATTTGTAGAACCTGGCGAAAGGTTTGAAATGGAGCATTTTGGAAAACGGTTTTCGTGATCCCATACATCGACAGGAAAAAAACAGTGCCAACAGTGTAAGGAAATTTACGATACCAAGGGCGAAAACCACGCGCAATCCCAGCAACGCATTCATAGGCTTTACTCCACGATTATTTCCCCGGTCATGAAGGGATGAATTGTGCAATGATAGTCGAAAGTCCCTTTCTGCTCAAAGGTGTGGCTGAAAGTAGCACCAGTAGCGATGTCCCCGCTGTTGAACAGGTTGTCATTGCTGGTTACAGTATGGGAAACTGAATCTTGGTTGGTCCAGGTAACCGTAGTCCCCACGGTCACGGTTAATGTTGATGGCACAAAAGCGAAGTCGGAGATGCTTACGCTTGCCTGACCAGTTATCGGCGTAGTGGTCGGGGTAGGCGAGGCTATAGGCGTTGGTGTGGGTGTGGTAGATGTGCCGCTGCAAGCGGAAAGTATTAGCGTGAGTGCCAGGGACAGAACGCCAATCAGAATAAATTTACGCATTTGTAATCTCACTTATAATCGAGCCTAGGCAAACTCTTTGAGCAGCTTTTCTACCTGGGTGGGGTCGGTTTTTTGCCTCACCAGTGGGCCTTTCCCTAAGGCAGGCATGCGTTCCTCGAATGTCGGTCTCGTCTTTCTGTATATCACCCCGAGGGGTATTTTGTCTCCCCACTCCTGAGCCTTCTCAAAAGCGGCCAGCTTATTGGTGGGGTCATAGCCGGACTCGTCCAGCTTGTAGACCCTTTGTCTGTACCAGTCGTACGTATTTTTATGGTTGAAGGTAACACAGGGCTGCAAAATGTCAATAAGGGCAAAACCCTTGTGTTGAATGCCAGCCTTGATCAGTCCTGCTAAGTGCTCTGTGTCGCCGGCAAAACCCCTGGCTACGAAACTGCCGTCAGCGGCTATGGCCAGGGCTAAGGGATAAACTGGCTCTGAGGCTCCCTGGGGAGTGGTTTTGGTCACAAATCCCGGGTCGCTGGTGGGAGAAGTCTGTCCTTTGGTGAGACCATAGACCTGGTTATTATGTACCAGGTAGGTGACATCGTGATTGCGGTGCAGCGCGTGCAGGAAGTGGTTCCCGCCTTCCCCGTAGCCATCCCCATCGCCGCCTACGGCGATAACCACAAGTTCCTGGTTGACTATCTTGGCAGCAGTTGCCGCTGGCAGCGTTCTGCCGTGGAGGACGTTTAAGACATTGCCTCTAGTGTAATGAGGCAGCTTGCCTGCCTGGCCGATTCCAGAGACCATCAGGACCTTGTATGGTTCTATGTTTAGCTCCACCAGGGCGCGCTTCACAGCTATCAGGATACCGAAGTCACCGCATCCCGGGCACCAGGCGCTGGGACTGCCTGCGTAGTCAGCTACTTTTACCATGTCTAGTGCACCTCCTGCTTGAGCTGTTTCAATATGTGTGCCGGAGAAATAGGGCGGCCGTCGAATTTGAGAATCTTGTCTGTTACCTGGTACCCCGTCTCGGCGCGAAGCAGGTGAGCCAACTGAGCGGTTGCGTTGTTCTCAACTGCGATGATTCTCTCGGCTTGCTGCAGGGCCCGGGCTGTTGCCTCCACAGGAAATGGCCAGATCTCGCTGAGATGGACGAGGTTGATTGCGAGTCCATCCTTCATAGCCAGGTCGACCGCTTCCCTGATAGCGCCGTAGGTGCTGCCCCAGCCTAGCAGAGTTATCTCCGGTTTGGCTGCTCCATAGACCCTCGGTTCACGGATTTCCTTCCTCAAACCCTCCGTCTTGCGCATCCGCTTCAGCATCTGGGCGGTCCTGGTCTCGGCGTCTTCAATTAAATGCCCTTCTTCGTTATGCTCGTCTGAATCGGTTACTACCAGAGCTCCTCCTTCAAGAGGGATGGCCCTGGGCGATATGCCAGATTCGGTGATCTGGTGTCTCTTGTATTCTCCCAGCTTGGCCAATTGCTCCTTGGAAAGTAGAATGCCCCTGTCTATAGTCACCTGTGAAAGGTCGAATTTGTCAGCCGTGGCATAGGAGCTTGCCAGATACTGGTCAGTTATCAGAATTACAGGCGTTTGGTACTTTTCTGCGAGGTTGAAGGCTTTGACAGTCAGCCAGAAAGCATCCTCGACGCTGGCCGGTGCCAGTACAGCCCGGGGGAATTCTCCGTGCGAGGCGTGGATGGCAAACTCCAGGTCGCTTTGCTCTGTCCTGGTGGGCAAGCCGATAGCCGGCCCGGCGCGCTGCGCCAGCACTGCTACAATGGGTGTTTCTGTCATACCGGCCAAGCCCAAGCCCTCGACCATGAGGCAGAACCCGCCCCCAGAAGTAGCCGTCATGGAGCGCACGCCTGCGAACGAAGCGCCTACGATCATATTTATCGCCGCTATCTCGTCTTCAGGCTGCACCACGACTATACCGAAGTCCTTACCCTTGCTTGCTAAATATTCCATAATGGAGGTAGCCGGAGTCATGGGATAGGCCGCCATAAACTTGCAGCCCGCGGCCAGTGCACCGAGCGCTATAGCTTCATTGCCGGAGAGCAGCATTCTCCTGTTATCTCCAAGGGGAGTTAGATTGTGGCTGAAGGCAATCTTGAAATTAGCCTTGACATAATCATAGCCTGCTGTAATTGCAGCAACGTTTTCTTTCCCCACATCTCCAGCACCAAAATATTCTGAAACAACATTGCTCAAAATTTGTTTGTCATAGCTTGCCAAAGCGAGAGCCGCTCCCAGCGCCACTGTGTTTATCGTGAGCTTGTTTTTACCGCTTTCCAGCGCTATCCGCTCCAGAGGCACCGAGAAGAGGCTGCTATTTCCCCCCGTATTCTTGACCTTATCTCCGTCGAAAATTATGACCCCCTGGTTTGTCATCTCCTTCTGATGCAAATCTATGCTTTCCTTGTCAAGCGCTATCAACACATCCACAACTTCGGAAATAGCTCTGGCCTCTGTATCGCTGGCCCTGACACGAAAAAAGCTATGGCCGCCTCTAACACGTGATTCATAGTCCTGGTCGGCGAAGACATGGTAACCGCCCCGGGCCAGAATCTTACCCAAGACGTGTCCTGCAGACTGAACTCCCTGCCCTGCCTCACCGCCGATCATGAAATTGACGTTCACCATAATTTTACCTTTCCGCAGTTCTTAGCATCCGACTGTAGAGAGTCGGTGGCCTGCTTCTCCATCCTCTTTCCCAATGGGGGATTGTAAAGCTAAGACGCTCTATTGCGTCGATTTTGCCTGCTTCCGTCTCCAATGGCCTCTGCTCGATAGGCTCTTTGGATTCAAGGCGTGGCGGCGGATGGTATCCGAGCAACAACTTCTGGATACGAGCCTGGCTCTCCAGCTTGCTGATGAGATTATCCGCAGCCGCCTCCCAGGTGAAATAGCTAGCAGTGCGGCGGGCCTCGTTTCTTATCCTGGTGCTCTCGTCGGGGCATTCTTTGAGGTACATGAGATAGCCCTCTATCTCCCTGGGGTCGGAGGTCTCCAGAACGAAGGCGTTGCGGTACGGGATGGCGTAGTCTTCGCCGGTGCTGCCGGTGAAGGCAATGCCTCCGGCTGCCATAGTCTCCAGCCCGACGATGCCGAAGGGCTCATGGCCGCTGTTTGCCAGGACTGCGTCTGAGGCCCGGTAGATGATGCGCAGGAAGTCCTGGGGGAGGTGGAACCTGATGTCGATGACGTCGGCATTACAGCTACTGTGGAGAGCCTGGAAATAGGAATCAGGGCTGTTGTCGCTGATCCTGGCCTCGGATACAGTCAGTCCCAGCGCCCTGGCCCTGTCCAGCACCTCCACGCCGTGGGGTTCGAGGCCGCCCCTGGCCAGAAGCACAGCCCTCATGCCACGCTGCTTGAGCCTGGCTACAGACTCCACAGCCATATGCCAGCGTTTGTCTGGGTCCCAGCGGGCCACCTTGGCCAGGACGGTGCCGCCGTCGATAGATAAACATTGTCTTAGCTGCCGGACCTTGTCCTCCTCCACGGGCTGGAGCAGTCTCCCGGGGATACCGTTGGGGATGACCAGCGGGTTCAATCCCATGCCCCACATGATGTGCTTCATATAGCGGCTGACCGTGGTGATGGTGGCAGCTTTGTTCAGCCGGCCCCAGTCGATGCGGTGGAAAGACATAGTGTTGTTGGCGTTCCAGAACAATATCGCTTTATCCCTGAGGTCGCGCTGACGGAGGA
>DAOUMT010000110.1:0-11449 GCA_034409195.1 Dehalococcoidia bacterium | reverse complement strand
CCTCCGTACAGGGTGCTGGATTTGACCGATGAGAAAGGCGTTTATTGTGGCAAGCTTCTCGGCGATTTGGGTGCTGAAGTAATCAAAGTAGAACCTCCTGGAGGAGACAAGACCAGATATCGCGGGCCCTTTTACCACAACGAGCCTCATCCCGAGAAGAGCATGTATTTCCTCTACTACAACACCAGCAAGGGCTCAATTACTCTCAATCTGGAGCATGCAGACGGACGCGCTATCTTCAAGAAGCTGGTGAAGTCCGCCGATGTTCTATTGGAGAGCTACCCCGTCGGTCACCTCGCCAGTATCGGACTTGATTACAAATCGCTTCGAAAAGTGAATCCCGGCTTGGTAATGGCCTCCATAACCCCTTTCGGACAGACAGGTCCTCACAAGGACTACAAAGCGTCAGACCTCATCGTAATGGGCATGAGCGGATACATGCAGCTCACCGGTGACCCTTATGGAGTGCCCGTGAGATTTGGCGATGAACAGTCTCATTTTGCCCCCTCACAGTATGCAGCCGTGGCTGTAACTGCTGCCCTTTATCACAGGGATGCGAACTCCGGGAAAGGCCAGTACATAGACATCTCCATGCAGGAGAGCCTGAATACCTATTGCTGCACTATAGTTCAAGAAGCCGGCTGGACGGTGACAGGCCAGAATATTATCAGACAGGGCGCCACCAGTCCCTGGAATTTCCCCAGCGGTTTGTATTCCTGCAAGGATGGATGGATCGGGATGTACGTGGTAACTGCCGAACACTGGGATGCGCTGGCGCAGTGGATATATGAGGTCACGGGCAACAAAGAAATCCTTGAGGAGAAGTATAGAGGCGGCCTGCTGGTGCGCAACCCGTATATAGATGTGTTAGAGGCTATATTCCTGGATTTCACCGGCTATCTCACGGCGCAGGAGCTGTTTTATGAAGGCCAGAGGCGCGGCATTGCTACATTGCCGGTGAATAGCGTTGCCGACCTGCTCGCCGATAAGCAGTTGGCCGCACGTGACTTCTGGGTGGAACTGGACCATCCAGTCGTGGGGCGATTGAAGTATCCCAGGGGAAGCATGTATGGAGAAGACATAGCGCCACCGCGAAGGGCTGCGCCCCTGCTTGGTGAAGACAACCGGAGAATCTACTGCGGTGAGCTGGGATACACCGCCGACGAGCTGGATGTTCTGCGCACGGCAGGCATCATCTGATTGAGGTGTGAATTGCCGAAAAAAGCCGCTAAGAAAGGAATCCTCGACGGCGTCAGGATTGTCGAAATAGCCTTTTATGTTGCTGTTCCCACCGCCGGTCGTGTTCTGGCCGCCCTGGGCGCCGAAGTGATTACGGTACAGAGCATTAACGCACTGGAGCAGACATGGCTGGCTCCCCCGTACGCGCCCGGCCTGCTTATGAGGAACGTCTTGCTGGGCAAGCGGAGCCTGAGCCTCAACCTAGAGGACCCAAGAGGCCAGGAGATACTGAGAAAACTGCTCAACAAGAGCGACGTATTCATGACCAACATGCGCCGTGACAGCCTCGCCAAACGGGGCATCGACTTCGACCAGTTAAGAAAGGTGAAGCAGGACCTCATTGTATTGTGGCAGACAGCCTTCGGCTCGACAGGGCCTCACAGCGACCACAAAGCCTACGGCATGCTTGTCCAGTACAGCTCCGGGGTAACATTGATGAGCGGCTCGCCCGAAAGGCCCGCCGTGACCGACCCTCCTTATTGCGACCTTCATACCGGGATGTTTTGCGCGCTGGCGATACTGGGCGCTCTGCACAAACGCCGTCGCACAGGTGAAGGCAGTCTCATCGAGTGCGTCCTGAACGATGCCGGCGTGCTGACAGTAGGTCCGGCCCTCCTGAACTATCAGGCAAATGACACACTGCCCATCCGCATGGAAAACAAAGACCCCTATGCTGCACCCCATGGCGCCTACCCGTGTAAAGGCTATGACCGCTGGTGTACCATTGCTGTTTTCACTGACAAAGAATGGGCGAGTTTCTGCCAGGTGCTGGGCAATCCTTCCTGGACAAAGCGTGCCGAATTCCAGACTCTCGTAGATAGGCTCAGAAATGTCGACGAGTTGGACCGCATGGTCGCAGAGTGGACCATCAACTTTGAGGCCGCTGAAGTCATGGAGAAAATGCAGCAGGCAGGAGTTCCGGCGGGAATCGTTGCCCAGGGCCAGGACTTATGCAATAGCGAACATCTTAAAAGCCGGGGATACTATAAAGACGTAAAATACATCACGCCCGAGTTTGGCAAGCCCGGCCCTGAGTGGGCTGAGGCTGGCCCCATGATCTGCATTTCCGATCCTATCCATTTCTCCGAGACCGCCTGCCGCTTTGCAGGCATGCCTAAGATTGGCCAAGACACAGAATACGTGTGCGACCAACTGCTCGGAATGCCGCATGATGAGATTGACGCGTTGACCAAACAAGGAGTGCTGGTCTAGCTAAAGACGAATTTGGAGTAGTCTGAAGATGGATTTCAGTTTTACGCCGGAGCAAGAGCGACTTCGCCACGAGGTTCGAGAGTTCCTGCAAAAAGAGGTCACCGAGCAAAGCAGACTCGATTTCAAGTTCGACCAGCCGTACAGCCCGGATACCTGGAAGCTGCTGCACAAATTAGGGGAAAGAGGCTGGCTCTGTCCCCTTTATCCTAGAGAGTGGGGCGGCATGGCCGCATCTCCTCTGGACAACTACGTCATCCAGGATGAGTTGGCTTACGCCTTCGCTCCCGCACCGTGTGCGTTGATCGGGGCTATGGTCGTGGGTCCTACGCTCCTGATATACGGTAACGAAGAGCAGAAAAAGAAATACCTGCCCAGGATAGCTCATGGCGAAATCGAGTTCTCCATGGGCTACACTGAGCCCGGGTCAGGCTCAGACCTCGCTTCACTGGCGCTCAAGGCAGAGGACAAGGGCGACTATTATCTGCTCAACGGCCAGAAGATGTTCAGCACCAAGGCTGACTTCGCAGACTATGGCTGGATTGCAGTCAGGACTGATTCTGAGAACCCCAAAAAGCACAAGGGCATTTCGCTCCTCATCGTAGACTTCAAGAATACTCGCGGGGTCACCGTACGCCCTATCCGCGACATGGCCGGTTACCATTCAAACGAGGTTTTCTACGACTATGTACGGGTACCCAAAGAGAACCTGGTCGGCGACCTGAACCAGGGGTTCTACATCATAGGGGTTGCGCTTCTTTTCGAACGCGCAGTCACCATCAGCGGTTTCCATAGACCTTTGGAGCTCCTCATAGATTATGTCAAGTCTGCCAAACGCAGCGGTAAGCCCCTTTCTGCTGACCCGCTCGTCAGGCATAAACTCGCCGAGATGGAGATGAAGTTCGCCGTGACCAGAGTCCTGTCCTACCGTCTCTCCTGGATGCAGGTGCACAAGATGTTCACCCTGACGGAGACAGCGATAACCAAGATACTGAGCACCGAGACTGTTTACGACCTCGCTCAGACAGGCATGCAGATACTGGGGCACTACGGCGAGCTGTCGAGCGGCTCCAAATGGGCGGAGCTTTATGGTTGGTTCGCGCATATGTACCAGGAGTCACCACACTACAAGATAGCCGGCGGCACCTCGGAGATTCAGAGGCAGATTATCGCCACCAGGACCCTGGGCCTCCCTAGAGGATAATTTCACCTCCGGTCTACCAGGCCACGTATTAATATATCTCTGCACTTTCCATGTCATATGTCATTGCGAGCGTAGCGAAGCAATCTCCCGTACTCGTTGTTACGAAGCGGCACGGTGAGATTGCCGCGGCCTCCTTAGGATGGCCTCGCAATGGCGCCTCTAAATATGTCATTGCGAGCGCAGCGAAGCAATCTCCCGTACCCGTTCATACGAAGTGCTTCGTCCTTTGGCGAAAGGACTCCCCCTTCGCGTTGCAAGCATTGGCAGCAATGGTACAATTGACTCAGGGTATGCGTGTAGTGGAAACCAAAGCACAGACATACAAAGCCTACAGCTATAGATGGGTCATCCTGGCTGTATTCATGTACATAGCCGCCCTGACCCAGTTGTACTGGCTCAACTTTTCAGCCATAGACACCTATGTCGAAGACAATTTACATATCTCTGCATTCAGCGTCAGCCTGTTAACGCTGGTCTTCCCCCTGGTGTATGTTCTGCTGTCCCTGCCTTCAGGCATGCTCATTGACAGGAAGGGCTTCAAGTACAGCATAGGCATAGGTGCCATTTTCACCGGCGTCTTCAGTATCATCCGCATAATCGACCCCTATTCATATCCCCTGCTTCTGTTTTCACAGATAGGAATCTCCATAGGCCAGCCCTTCATATTGAATGGAATCACCAAACTTGTGGTAACCTGGTTTCCGCAGAAAGAAGAGGCCACTGCGGTAGGGCTGGGCTCCCTAGCCTTATTCATCGGCATGGTCATCAGCCTGGGAGTGACCCCAGTCCTGGTAGACTCCCTCGGCCTCAGAGCGATGCTGCTGATCTACGGCATCATAGGAATAGCGGGCATGCTGCTATTCTATTTGCTGGTCAGGGATAAGCCTCCCACGCCTGCCAGAGAGCTAAAAGAAGAAGAGAAAATCTCCATCCGGGAAGGCATAAAAAGCATTCTGAGAATCAGGGACTTTGTAATACTGGGGTTCATAGCTTTGATCGGCATCGGTGTCTTCAACGGACTGGCCACCTGGCTGGAGAAAATATTGAATGAACTGCATGGCATCTCGATGGTCGATGCCGGCAGCATATCTTCGGTGTTGGTCTTCAGCGGCATGCTCGGCTGCATTATCATTCCCATAGTCTCGGACAGAATCAAAAAAAGAAAGCCTTTCCTTGTCCTGGCGTCTTTAGTCGGGGCTGCATGCGTCGTCGTCCTCATGTTTGGCAGCGGCTATGCAGTCAACCTGGGCAACGGCATAATACTGGGCTTCTTCCTGCTTTCGGCACTGCCTATTATGCTAACCATGTCCATCGAGATTACCGGTGAAAAGTACGCCGGTATTTCTGTCGCCTATCTACAGCTTCTGGGCAACGGGGCCGCCGTAGCCATCGTACCGATAATGGAAGTTTTACACGGTGTGAGAGGCGAGTATATCTTGCCTCTTGTTTTCATAGCAGTATTACTGGCTATAGCCATAGTGATGGCTGTTCGAATTAGAGAAACAGGTAAAACCGCCCTTGCCCCAGCCAAGCCCGGTGCAGGTTAATGTTGCGGCTAAACACGTGAGGGGTGGGTGAATCCTTACTGAAGAAGAACAAAAACCTCAATTCAATTCCACGAGTGGGAAATGAAAGACGCATTGCTACGAAAAGCTAACGAAACAGATATGCATATAATTGAATCACACGTTGAGAAATTTCGCTTGGATAATGAAAATCTCAAATTTGAACAATTTATCGTAGCGGAAAGCAATGGGAGTATTATTGGTTTTGGAAGAATAAAACCATATCAACATTGCTTTGAACTGGGCTGCGTAGCTGTCCTGGAAACTTATCGAAAGGGTTCTATAGGCAGTGCTATTGTAAAGAAACTGATAAAAGATTTTCCGAGCGACGATATCTGGATTACCACAGACATTCCAGAGTATTTCCAGCGGTTCGGGTTTCAATCCACGACAGATGCGCCTCAGGAAATACTGGATAAGATTAAGCGTGTATGCCAGTATAGACAACACCCAAACGCAATAATAATGCTATTACGAAGAAAATAGGGCAGCCTGCAGCAGGTGTAGGCTCGTTTCTGCTTCATTTTAGTCCACCCCCGCTGGAATTTCCTGAGATTCTTCGCTAACTTTTTCACGCATTCTACATATCCTGTTCATGCAGAACTCATGCACAGCCACTATAATGCCACAAAAGCTATCCCGCACCCTGCCCTGTAGTAATTCATGCTGCCAGACTTGCGAAGTCGGCCTGCCTGAAATCTCTGTAAGTTGGCTATTTTTCTACAGGGTTAGGTTCCTGCGAAAGGTTTCGCCTTTCCAGATAGAAATAGTTTAAAGGAGAGAGAACATTGAACGGAATTTGGGCAAGTTTTCCAGTTGATTTAGTTGCCGCAACGTTTGCAGCAGCCATTGCTTTCACGGCGGGCCTTGTGTACCCTGCTATCCCGAAGTCACGTCAAGCACTTCATGTGCGCCATTTCTGGGGCAGAGGGGCGCTTGAGCAAGACTTCATGATATCTTACGGCGCCTTCCTCGATTCTCGCCTTCACGAACCTCTCGCCCCAAAACTCAGGTACGTGAAAAACTATCATGATGGAAGGCAAGTACAATTTGTCGGACCAAGGGAACTGGTAGCTGCGCTCGCCGAGCTACGCTCGGCATCGTATATCCTCAATGCGCTTAGCAAATACAGGAAAGAACCGATCAGTGTCGTAGTCGATGAGGACGCCTTTAAGAGCATGAACCGAACAGTTATATCAGTGGGCAGTTCCTTAAGTAATGAGATTACGGACCTCATAATGCGTGAGTCAAACAATGCTTTCTTCGAATTTGTCCATGATGCCGAAACTACTTACATAAAAGATAAAAGAACAGGCAGGACTTTCACAGGTTTCGAAGAGCCCGTGAGAAGGGACTTGGGCATTGTCATTAAGATTGAGAACCTGAGATTTCCCGGTCATTTCTTTTTCGTCTGTGCTGGTTTAGGAGAATGGGGAACCTCGGGTACTTCCTGGTATCTGGCTAACAAGTGGCGTGACCTGGATAGAGAATTTAAAGGAAGCTTTGGCCTGGTGATCGAAGTTGCGTGGGGATGTGACCAGAGTGCTCAGAGAATCTTCCCGCTTCCGCCCAAGAAGGATACAATTTTTAAAAGATACTACGCTCGATTGCGCAACTTCTTAACTGTATTTCCCAGAGGAGCTACGGTAGAGAACTAGATTAAAAAAGAGAAACCTTTCTGAAATACCCTACCTCGATTCCTGCGATTTCAGGCACATCTAGGGTGGGTGCAGTCCTTCCCGGGAAGGACTGCACCCACCAATTCAATTCTTGGCGGCGTCTACCATATTGCCCTGCTTCGCCTTAATCGGTGTCCGAGCGATTTTTCATCTGCAAACGCCTTGGATCAGCCATTGCCTTTATTCGATTATTATGATATAAAACCAATATGCTCGTTAAAGAATAAACAAATTTAAGGGGGAAATATGATACGAATATCAGTAATGTATCTAAACGAGCCCGGCAAGAATTTCGATTGGGATTACTACCTGAACAAACATTTGCCTATGGTACACAGCCTACTCGATCCAATAGGACTGGTACGAATTGAAATAGATAAAGCCACTGATTCTTCCTCGCCTTTCATTGCAGTTGGCCACATGATTTTCAACTCAATGGAGGACTGTCAGAATAGTTTCTTCAATCCCACATGCGGTAACCAAATCGCGGCAGATGTAGCTAACTATACCGACGTCTCAGCACAGATGCAAATCAGTGAAATGATCAAGTAGACCCGCTTCCACAACTCACTTCGGCAAAGCAGGATTGCCATCCAGGCGGTTTATATTTAGAGAACCAATAAATAGGGCAGCGTCAGGTTGTAGGCTGCGTTCGTTTCATCATAAACTCGTGGAGGTGAAGTATGCCAGTAAATGTATCGCCGCTAGTTCACATCGAGATTGTGGTCAGGGATATTAATGCTGCTGTTGCCTTCCTTGAGAAGGTTTTCGGGGCTGAGAGAACGCAGCAAGACCAAGTCAAATTCCTCAACGAGACATCCCTTGGCTTGCTGAAGGTGGAACACGTGCAACTGGGTAACGTCGTGCTTCAATTTATCGAGCCGCTGCCTGAGGGAGGAGATGTGTGGGCAGAGCACCTGCGAAAGAAAGGCCCTGGAGTCCACAATCTGACCTTTCAGGTGGACAACGTTCTGGAGGCAGCAGCAGCTCTCGGTAAGGAAAGCGCGCCGACATTGTTTACCATGCCGCTGAACTGGGAAAAGCTTGTTGAGCCTGACAAGCTTCGGAAAGACGTACCGCCTGTACATATGATAGGCAGTGAAGAAATAGTGGGCTTTCGCCTGGAGCTTTACGAGAACCCAATGAAGGATTGAATTTCTAACCTATTGCATATGCAGCACGTGTAGGGTGGGGAAATTTAAAAACGTAGATACGCAGCGTTCTCAGGCGTTAACCTTGGAGCGATTCCTATCGAGCTTTTTTCGGGCTTTCAAGCAAATATCCAAGTCGAGAGCATCTGCCACCTTGAAAAATGTGTTAAGCGTAGTATTGTAATCGCCCTTTTCTAACCTGCTTATGGCGGGTTGCTTGGTGCCGATAATCCTGGCAACTTGTGTTTGACTGAGCTTCAATTGGTTTCTGCGTTCTATCAGACTACTTATCATCTCATACTTCGGCTCTAGAGCCTCATATTCCTTACGAATACCTGGCCTCTTGAGTAATTCGGCCTCAAAATCCTCGTATCTTGTAGCTTTCTGTGGTTTCATTCTACTGCCTTCTATAGACCCTAACTAACATTGCTATGATATAACATATACGTTATATTGTCAATACCTCAATTTATAATCGTTCAGTCTCTTAATGGCCAATAGCTTATCATCCCCCGGTGTCTTGTCTTCCTTTTTCAGAATAGCATGTAACAAAATAAATCTGCGCCCTGTATAAGCAAAAAAGAAAATACGATATATATCTGAGCCGTGTTTAATTCTGAGCTCTCTGAGACCAGATTTATCTACTTTTCTGACATAGGGCATACCGAGCGTTATATTGAATCGTCTCAATAGCTTCAGCACATGCAAGATTTCCGCTATTGCTCCATCTGGCTGCCGCAGAATGAAGTCTTTTACAGGTTCATTCCCATGTTTATCTTGATAGAAGGCAATTTCCCAGATCATTTCAGCAATTATAACATGACCTTAGGTGGACAAACCCACCACTTACATTTTAAGGATTAGAAGTTTAATGCTCGCTGCGGATGATAACATCCGCAGCCGTGATTAACTGTATATCCCCATTCTCACGAAAATACATTCACCGTGGTTGTTTATGGGTAGGTCGGAGCACCTGCTCCGACCCGGGCCTTGAGCTCCTGGATTCCGTTTTTCAACGGAATGGGGTGCGTTTCAAAACCATTCCGACGGAAGTCGGAATCCAGCAAAAAGTAGGGTGGGTGCAGTCCTTCTTGGGAAGGACGAAACCCATCATTTACATTCTCGGGATTGGTGGGTTCCATCCGCCTACGGCGGATTTCACCCACCCTACAGCATCTGAGAGAAGGACTGCACTATCGTTACAGAGTCTTTGCATCAAGAAATTGCTATGAGCACTGCCCCGCACACCTTCTACGTCTTGTTTATCTTAGATAGGTTCTCCAGAAGTTTCACTAGGTAGCAGCGGGTTATTACAATTCGGACACCAATAAGAATCTATATATCCTGTCGCTGGTGGTAGAATATGGGCTAAAGCAGCCGGGGGTTTAGAAGTTACATGTGCAATCAGTCCTTGTTGCTTGCACAATTTGCAGTACTTCTCAGGACACTTTTGAAGTTCTCTACCCTTGTATAAGCCATGGAAGGGTTTGTTTCTCGTCACCGAAGGTTTGTTGAACAAGGCTAAGAACAAACGGGCGACCTTCATCTTAAGTTCTCCTCTCTATTCTCGTATATACGATCGTCTACTTATGACATTCTACTGCGATTCGCATAATGGCGCAAAAAGTCTGTCTCAAGTCACCAGAAAACATCACGAACCGCCACAGCGCATTATCGGCTTGAATGTAGTAGCACATATGATTGTCTTGTATTTCAACATAAATAATGCTCGCTGCGGATGTTATCATCCCAGCCGTGATTAACCAGTTAACCGCTCGTGGATGATAACATCCACGAGGAGCGTGGCATTCTCGGGATTAGCGGGTTGAATTTCATTTCACCCACCCTACTATATCTCCAGAGACATGGTCACCGGTCGTAACGTCGCCGTCCTCTTTATAGACCCCAGCAACTTCTCAGACGCAGTTGTCATAGCTATTTGGACATAGAATGGTCTTGTCTCATCATTTTGCAATATTATTCCGAAGTCCAGTAATCCCATAAGTAATCAAATCCGAAGAATAAAATTGCCCCAAGAAATAATGCAAGCCCATTGATTAGTCCGTCTTTGCCTATCGAAAAGCCGATTGTTAGATTTCCTAATACGTTGGTATCTAATGCTGCACTAGTTATTGACACCAATGCTACGGCGGTAACAGTCAAGCTTGCTGCCAAGAATATGAAGCTACCCACTGATAACTGCGCTTTTACTAACTTGTCTCCGGGAATCTTAGGAAAATATTTTCCCTTCCTTTTGTTCGTCCAGGGGAGAATGAGTAGAATCAATAGCTCGGGTATAAAAGCACCCGCCCAGGCAAATCCTATCCATAGAAATGAGTTCTTCCATGCTCCATTATTTCCCACCTGATAGATTATCATACCTATAAATAACGTTATTAAATTGACAGCGATTATTAGACTATTATATTTCTTTGCCCATTCTGGGCGCTCCGAAGCCAGTGCCTTACCCAATACCGCTTGATATCTTTTCCAGGACGTTCCAATGAATACCAATACAACTCCGATTAAACCTATACATAATAAGCCTTCGAAAGAATATATGTTGATGATTTCGCCCGTCGTTATATTTCCGACCGCATTTTCCATTTCTTTCTGCCTTTGGAGGTTGTATGATGCTCAGGTTTTCTTCCTGATATTATACTAACATTTATATGACGTAAATTATATGACGTAAATTTCCATTATTCACAGTTTCCCCCGTCTTCTCACGGATTCCGCCTCGCTCGGCTGTCGCTCCCCTCCCAACGCACTGTTGACATACCTGCGTGCTCAGAAGCATAATTGGCTTGAAGGTAGCCGTGTAAGTATATGGCAAAGTACATCATAGCTCACGATGTGGGCACCAGCGGGAACAAGGCTGTCCTGGTAGATACCGAGGGGCACGTCCACGGCAAGTGCTTCGAGCCCTACAGGGTCTGCTATCCCAGGCCCGACTGGGCCGAGCAGGAGCCTGAGGACTGGTGGAAAGCCGTCACGCGCACCACCAAACTCCTCCTGGAAAAGACAGGCGTTTCGCCGACCGATGTGCTGTGCATAACGTTCAGCGCGCAACTGCTAGGCGTTGTACCTATGGACTCAAAGACCGGACCGCTCAGGCCCGCCATAATCTGGCTGGACAACAGGGCGTGCAATCAGGCGAATCGCATAATGAGAAAGTTCCTTGGCCCGCGTCTTTTCGCCCTCATCGCGGGCACTGCCCTCTGCGGCAAGGACGGCATCCCCAAGCTGCTCTGGCTCAAGGAGCAGGAGCCCGATATCTATAAGAAGATGAGCTGCTTCCTCGACGTGGGCGGCTACCTAATCTACCGGTGCACCGGCAACATAGTCATGGAGTGGACCGGAGCTTCAGTGTTCGGTCTGGACCTCAAGAAAAAGAAGTGG
>DAOUMT010000109.1:0-6665 GCA_034409195.1 Dehalococcoidia bacterium | reverse complement strand
AGTCAGCATCTGTCGGGCTGCTCAGGAGCGAAGAACATTATAGCTATAAACAAAGACGCTGAGGCAAATATCTTCAAGGTAGCACGCTACGGTGTGGTGGGCGATTACAAGAAGGTGATGCCTCCATTTATAAATAAGGTCAAAGAGCTGCTCAAAGGCTAGTCTCTGAACAAGGGATTAAATCGGTAGGGGCGTTCAATTGAACGCCCCTACTTTTTAGATTGGCTGTTTTCTTCTATTCGTTGTGGGTACTATCGTTGCTTGGGGATACCCCGGCTTTGGGTGTAGAGCGGAGCGCCCTGAGCCGCCGCCAGACATAGAAGGCTACCAATAGCAAAAATACCGCGACTATGGGGTAATCGAAGGGACGTATCGCTTCGCGGATCTTGTCCCAATGTTGCCCCAGGAGGTAACCACCGTAGGCCAGGCCGGTGGACCAGGGGAAGGCGCCGAGAAAGCAATAAAGCACGAATTTCCACATCTTCATCCTGGCTATCCCTGCGGGGAGGCTGATGAAGGTCCGCACCACCGGCAGCAGCCTTGAAAGAAATGTTATTCTGTCACCATATCTGTCGAACCAGCGGTCGGCACGCTCGATATCGTGAGGTGTAATGAGGAGGTATTTCCCCCACCGGTACAGGAAGGGGCGGCCACCCCAGGCCCCGACCTCGTAGGCAACCACAGAGCCGATGACATTACCCACAGCGCCTAAAAATCCAGCCAGGACGACATATTCAACCCCCAACCCTTTGTCCGCTATCAGCATCCAGCCAGCAAGGGGCATGATGATTTCGCTGGGCAGGGGAACGCAGGCGCTCTCAATCGCCATCAAGAGCACTATGCCGGGCCAGCCCAAAACCTGTGAAACGTGCTGTATAAAATCCAGCATTATTGCTCCGTAGTTCAAGCTCTTACTTGTTGGAGCACAGTGTAACAGAATTATATATCTAACGTCAAATGCAATAGAGGGCATTGAAAAATTGGTTCAAGATGATGTCCTGCGCTGCTATGCTCTATTGACATCGGAGGTAATGATGCTTTATCCTTGCCAGACAAATAGAAAGAAGGTGAAGTGAAATGCCGAGTATGAGAGCTGTCTTCACCAATATGTCAGCCCCGATGCCTCTGCACAGAAAGCTGTATTTAGTGTTCCGCAACAACTTTATCAAGATACGGAAAAGGCAGAGCTGCTGCGGCCATTACGGCGAGCCCGGATGCTGAGAGGCAGCGAAAGAACCTCCTGGTCAAGGAGCAGTAGAGAACAAATAGTCCAGCGGGAAATAGCATTGGTGCAGTGGCTTGTTGGATCAGCCTACAATTGCGAGAAGCTGCGCAGTTCCTGGAAATCTATCATACCGCTCTCAGATATATTATCAACTTCAATCCCTGCCTCTGCGGCGGCAGCCACAGGGTTCAACCCGCCGAGCAGGACCATGCCAACGCGGTTAAGGCCTACAGCAATCTGGCAGACAGGCTCGCTGATGTTGCCCAGAACATAGACTCCGCCAATACCGGCATCTTTAAGCGCTGCAACACACTTCTCCACGATCGACCTAGAAGGGGCCGGTATCTCTCTGAAATTAGCCAGTATCCGGCCATTGCCGGTTTTCGCGGCTTCCCTTACGCTCGTCATTTTAGCGCGGATATATTGCTCTGAAGGGTCAATTGAAGTGCCGCCGTAGTTGATTATTGCGGTGAAACGCCTTGGATTCGAATCACTGACTTCGAGCACACCGCCAAATCTGGACTCGATAGGCACACCTGCTTTGAGTGTTACTCCATTTATAGTAGCGCTACATACTGTAGCGAAGCCTACTTTCCCTTTGGGGATGACAACATCTCCCAGCTTCTCGCCATCGGATGCCACTGCTGTGAGCGAGCTCACGCATAACCCGGCCTTAAACGCATCTCCCATGGGCACCAGAGCTTTCTTGAACTGGTCTTTGTCGAAGAGTGAGGTATTTATGGCAACCAGCCCGGTTCGCTTGATGGGGTCGAATGTAGTGCGAAAAGCCAGCAGTTCCAGCTTCTCCTGTATGAAACCAATTTGGTCCGGTGCCAGCGCCATACGTAGTTCTTCGAGCCCCTTTGGGGTAACCATCCTGCCATCTCGCCCCATCGGCTCCGTATAACCTCTTTCATCTGTGAATCTCAGATGATATCTGACTGCTCTCTCGCTGAGGAAAATTCCATAGCGTTCGAGTTCACGGGCGATTGTGATGGAACCGAGAGGTTCTGAAGATTCGCTCAGGACTCTGAGGATAGCTATAATCTTTTTTTCGGCGTCAGAGCTGGCACTTTGAAGCACACCTGACCTCTTTTAACGCTTCATAATCGGCAACTCTAATTATAGCACTCCTGAATAATGCGTTAGAAGGGCATGCAGCCGAAAGCCGTTCTCTAACATCCTTTGAACCGGTTTGTGATGGGCAGCCTCCTGTCCCGACCGAAAGCCCGGGATGTTATCTTGACGCCCGGCGGCGCCTGGCGGCGTTTGTATTCACTGGAGTCTACCAATCGGGCAGCCCGTTTGACCACATCTTCATCTATGCCCATAGCGATGATTTGCTCAACGCTCTTATCTTCCTCGGCATAGGCGGTTAAGACAGGGTCTAGCAATTCATAGGGAGGCAGAGAATCGATGTCCTTCTGGTCCGGCCTCAGTTCTGCAGATGGCGGCTTTTCAAATACGCTGGAAGGGATGACTTCCTTTTCCGCCAGCGAGTTTCTGTATTTAGCTATCTGGTAGACCATGGTCTTGGGCACATCCTTAATCACTGCGAAGCCCCCTGCCATATCACCGTACAGCGTAGTATACCCTGTAGCCATCTCGCTCTTGTTGCCTGTAGTGAGGACAAGCCACCCGAATTTGTTAGACAAAGCCATGAGCAGATTCCCTCTGATACGGGCCTGGATGTTCTCCTCGGTAACGTCCGGTTTAGCCCCTTTGAATGGCTCTTCCAGCACTTGTAGATAGGCTTTATAAACCTTTTCAATAGGAATAGTGAGAAGCTTTATGCCTAGATTCCGAGATAATAATTCGGCATCCGATATGCTGCCCGGAGAGGAGTACCTCGAAGGCATGGCAACTCCTATTACGTTTGAAGCGCCTAAGGCGTCGACCGCAATAGTTGCCACAATGCTGGAATCGATGCCTCCAGAAAGCCCTATTGCTACTTTCTTGATTCCGTTCTTGAGAATATAGTCGCGAGTGCCCAGAACCAGCGCATCGTAAATCTCCCCGGGGATCTCGCGCAACTTGATTTGCCGCTTCGGTAGCGGTGGTTTTGGGATGCTGCTTGGCGCTTCATATATTACTATTCTTGGCGTATTCCATTGCTGATTTTCCGGCAGCAGCGTTGCCTTTCTCCAGCGGGGGTCGTGAAGACGCGTCCTGAACACAGCCTCGACGTCAAGGTCGACAACTATCAAGTCCTCTTCGAACTGCTTGCCCCGCGCTATGAGACGTCCCTTTTCATCTATAATCACGCTGTCGCCATCGAATACCAGCTCATCTTGACCTCCCACCAGGTTGTTGTAAGCAACGATGGCAACATTGTCCGAGGCACGAGTTCCCAGCATCTTTTCCCTGGAGTTTCGCTTGCCGAAATGATAGGGCGATGCGCTTATGTTTGCTATGACCTCAGCTCCGGAGTAAGCTTGAGTAGTAGCCGGCCCAGCCTCGTACCAGATATCTTCGCAGATGTTTATCCCCACACCGATGCCTGCTATAACATATACCGGACACTCCCTGCCGGCCTGAAAATAGCGGTTCTCATCGAAGACGCCATAGTTGGGCAGGTATATCTTGTGATAGACCCCGGCCAACTTCCCATCGTGTATCACTGCGGCGGCGTTAAAGATATCGCCCTTGGCATCGACAAAGCCGACTACTGCCGTAATCCCGGAGCAGCCACTAACTATCCTGTCCAGACACTTGATATTCTCCTCGATGAACTTGGGCTTGAGCAGTAGGTCCTCAGGAGGGTAGCCGCAAATGGCAAGCTCGGGGAATGTGAGAAGTTCAACACCGAGAGACTTGCCTTCGGCAATAGCCTGCAAAATCTTCTCGGTGTTGCCTTTGAAGTCGCCGACGGTCGTGTTGACCTGAGCCATGCCGATACGCAGTCGGCGCATACTAACTCCTTAGATAGTGTAAGCTGAGCTCGACTTACAAAAGCGGCAGATATTTCTTTAGCTCATAATCGGTTACCTGGGTCCTATACTGGTCCCACTCTATAGTCTTGTTCTTAATGAAAGCATCGAAGACGTGGTTACCCAGGGCCTTACGCACTACATCGCTCTTCTCTGTTATTTGTAGGGCATCCCAGAGACTGGCGGGCAAGGTGCCTATGCCTTTCTTCTTCCTTCCCTCGTCGGTCATCTCATACACATTTTCTTCCACAGGAGGCGGCGGTTCGAGGCCATTCTCGATTCCATCCAGCCCGGCGGCCAGCATTACGGAAAAAGCGAGGTACGGGTTGCAGGCGGGGTCAGGAGACCTGTACTCAATCCTGGTAGCGTTTTCCTTGCCTGGCTTGTATTCCGGAACCCTGATCAGGTCTGAGCGATTGCGCCGTGCCCAGGAAAGATAAACCGGAGCCTCATACCCGGGTACCAGACGCTTATATGAATTGACCCACTGGCTGGTGATGGCTGTGATCTCAGGGGCATGCTTTAGCAGGCCGGCTACATAACCCTTGGCCACCTTGGAGAGATGGTAAGAGTCCTTAGCGTCGAAGAAGGCGTTCTTCCCTTCTTTGAATAAAGACTGGTGAACGTGCATTCCGCTCCCGTTGATGCCGAAAACAGGCTTGGGCATGAAGGTGGCGTAAACTCCATTCTTTAAGGCGATCTGCTTGACCACCAGTCGGTAGGTCATCACGCTATCGGCCATGGTCAGAGCGTCAGTGTATCTCATGTCTATCTCATGCTGGCTGGTAGCCACCTCGTGATGGGAATACTCGATGCCTATGCCCATCTCCTCCAGGGTGAGAACCGTTTCCCTTCTCAAATCGGTGGCTACGTCCAGTGGAACCATATCGAAATAGCCCCCCTGGTCTAGGGCTTCGGTTGTTGGCTCCCTCGTATCCCTTCCATTGGCGTCCTTCTTGAATGCGAAGTAGAAATACTCCAACTCCGGACCAACGTAGTAAGTGTATCCCAAGTCCGCTGCCCCCTTCAAGTTTCTCTTAAGGACATACCGAGGGTCTCCCTCGAATGGCTCACCGCCTGGCATCTTTATATCGCAGAACATCCTGGCCACTGCGTGGTGCTCCTTGGGACGCCAGGGCAGCAATTGGAAAGTGTCCGGGTCAGGCAAAGCCATCATATCACTTTCGTCAATGCGGGCAAACCCCTGGATGGAAGAACCGTCGAAGCCCATCCCCTCCTCCAGCGCACCCTCCAGCTCCTCCACGGTTATAGCAAAGCTTTTGAGCATACCCAGGATATCTGTGAACCACATCCTGATGAACTTTACATCGTGCTCCTTTGCCATCTTGAGTACATACTCCTTGCTCTCCTTTCTGCTTTTGGTTGCCATTAAAACCTCCTTCTTCTCCCCTTATTAATTATTAGATGGCGTCATCGCCCTCATCTCCGGTCCTGATTCGTATTGCGTTGTCCACTGGAAAAACGAATATTTTACCATCTCCCCTATCTCCTGTCCTGGCTTTTCTGACAATGACGTTCAGCGTTTTACCTACATCTTCGTCTAGTACCACGGCCTCGATTTTTACCTTGGGCAGAAATTCTACCCTATACTCTCCCACCCGCCATTGTAAAGCGATGCCCATCTGACGGCCGCGCCCACTAACTTCGCTCACCGTCATTCCGAATACGCCGATCTCCGTCAGGGCAGTTCTTACAGGTTCCAGTTTCTCAGGCCGGATTATTGCCTCTATCTTTTTCATGGCGATATGCCTCCGTACGCTCTCTCTCCGTGTTGTGAAATGTCCAGACCCACTAACTCCTCATCTTCCTTAACCCTTAATCCAATAGTGCGGTCTACTATCTTGCCCAGTATCCAGGTGGCCACGAAGGCAAAGGTAGCTACAGAAGCCACGCCAGCGAGCTGCTTTGCGAGCTGTATTCCGCTGCCGTGAATCAGGCCGTTAGCACCCGCCGAGTTGACCGCAACACTGGCGAATATACCGACTGCAAGAGTGCCCCAGATGCCTCCCATACCATGTACTGCCCATACGTCGAGAGACTCGTCAATACCTCCCTTTGCCCTGATAACCATGCAGTAGTAGCAGATTACAGCGGCTACTATACCTATAGGTATCCCGGCAAGCGGTGGAATGAATCCTGCGGCAGGAGTGACTGCAGCCAGCCCGGCTACGGCGCCTGTAGCTACGCCGAGTACAGAGGGGCGTCGATGAATCCATCCCAGGACCATCCAGGTCAAGGCTGCTGCGGCTGCGGAAGCGTTGGTAGCTACAAAAGCGCTGGAGGCCAACCCCCCTGAGGTGAGTGCGCTTCCAGCGTTGAAGCCGAACCAGCCGAACCAGAGCAAGCCGGTACCCATTATTACCATGGGTATGTTATGTGGCTCCATGGGTTCCTTTTCTTTAAATCCTCTTCTCGGCCGAAGTAATATTGCCAGAGCCAATGCCGACATGCCTGCGCTTATATGTACTACTATGCCGCCGGCAAAATCA
>DAOUMT010000108.1:0-12697 GCA_034409195.1 Dehalococcoidia bacterium | reverse complement strand
GTATAGATGTGGCTAAAGAGGTGTTTCGGCAGCTCGATCGCTCGTTGCGTTTCAGGGCTCTTTGTAAGGATGGTGCCAAAGTTCGGAAGGGGGATGTGGTCGCTATTGTCGAGGGGAAGGTGGCAAGTATACTTAAGGCTGAACGAACAGCCCTGAATTTCTTACAGCACCTCAGCGGCATTGCTACAGAGACGGCGCGATATGTGGATGCTGTGTCGGGGACAAAAGCGGTTATTACAGACACACGCAAGACTATTCCCGGCTTGAGGCTGCTGGAGAAATACGCAGTGAGTGCCGGAGGTGGGAAAAACCATCGCCTGAACCTGGGTGACGGCGTGCTGATTAAAGACAATCACCTGATGGCCGTGCGAAGTTCCGGCCTAAAATTGGCTGATGCCGTGGAAAAGGCTCGAAGGCGCTCTCTTCGCAACGTGAAGATTGAAGTCGAGGTTGAATCTGTGAAGCACGCCCGGGAGGCATTATCTGCTGGTGCGGATATCATTATGCTGGACAATATGAAGGTCAGAGACATGCGGCAGGTGGTCGAACTGGTACGGGGTCGAGCCCTGCTTGAGGCATCGGGAGGAATAACTCTGGATAATGTACGTTCCGTTGCCAAGACCGGAGTCAATATCATCTCAGTTGGCGCTCTAACGCATTCAGCAAAGGCGCTCGACATAAGCCTGGAGCTGGAGCTCGGATGACGAAAATAGAACGGTGCGCCTGGGCCTCTCTAGTCGAGGAAGAGAGAAATCTTTCCTTTGTCATTTATAGTTTTAACATTTGGCGGCTATGACAAGGTAACGGTGCGATTCGTCTCGGATTTCGATAGGCTTCAGTCCTGATGCCGCCAGCATCTTCCGCATTGTTGCTTCGTCTGGAATAGTGTCATCCCTCACTGTATTACCTATGGATTGATGGAGTTCGTTAATCGCCTGGCGGCTGGCTGTATGGCAGATAGCAAGGCGGCCCCCATTTCGCAGCACCCTCGCCATCTCAGCCATAGCTCTTGGTTTATCAAGAAAGTGGGGGAAACAGGAGTAACAGACCACGAGGTCAAAACTGTCGCCCGAGAAAGGGATAGCGGCTGCGTCGGCCTGAATATAGTGGATACTTTTAGGATGGCCGTTATTTCTCGCCTGTTTTAACATTTCCTCGGCAATGTCTAAGGAGACTATCACGCCCGCTTCACCAGCGGCTTTGTACAGCAGAGGAATGAGGATGCCGGTGCCGCAACCCACGTCGAGTATGCTGTCTCCCGGCTTTATAGCCAGGTGGTCTATTAACTGAGGCAATCGAGACCTGGTCTCTTCCGGCGTCATCTGGTCCCATTTACTTGCCAGTTGATTGAAATACTCCCGATGATTCATCTCTTATCTGCCATCTCTTGATTTTTCTTTTCGGTGAGAACAGGGCGGCCAGCCCGAAGATGAGCGAGGATGCAACTATAATGGCTGCTCCGCTGGGTGCGTTGAAAAGGTAAGATGCCAGAAGCCCGATCCAGCCTGAGACTATACCAAAAATCGCGGCCAGCAGGAACATTTTCTTCAGACTGTAAGTCAACTGATAGGCGGCGGCCGCCGGATTGATAATCAGGCTGAAGATAAGCAGGCCGCCGATAGGTGACAGCGATACCGTTATGGTGGAGCCTGTCAGGAACAGAATACCATAGATGATAAGGCCTGCGGGTATGCCCACTGCTAACGCTATATCACGATTGAAGAGCACTGCCTGGATCTCCTTGTAAAACAGTATAACGAGTCCCACAACTATGGCTGCCACTATGCCAAGCAGTATCAGGTCGGTTCTGCTGACTGTCAGTATGCTGCCCCAGAGCAGACTCAGCATCTGGGTTTTGGGGCCGGACATAAGGCCCATGAAGATGAAGGCCAGCCCCAGCATCAGAGAGAAAAGTACACCGATAGATGTGTCTAGGTTCAACTCCCCTCTGCTGGATAGAGGTCCGATGACGGCTGCAGTGCCCAGGCTGAAAATGAAGGCGCCAAGTAAAGGGTTAAATCCCAGCAAAACGCCGAGGATAGCTCCGGCGAAGGCGGCATGAGCCAGGGCCACCCCAATAAAGGACATGCCCATCAACACCACGAAGACGCCGACGGTGGCGCAGGCCACACCACCCAGAAACGCCGCCAGGATGGCGTTCTGCATGAATTGATAGCCAAAGATGGATAGGTCCATTTATCCCGCTTTGAGGAATATTTTCCTTCCCTCATGCTCTCTGGTTGTTATCGGAGCATCGTAAAGCTGGCTCAGAATATCCTGCTGCAACATTTCCTCTGGCATACCTTGATGCCAGATTCTTCCTGCCTTCATCAAGACGAGTCGGTCGCACGTATCCGGCAGCGCATTCAGGTCATGGGTCACAAACAGCGTGGTAAGGTGGCGCGTCTCGTGTATGTTCTTCACCAGTTCCATAATCTCTTTTTGAGCGCGCCAGTCCAGAGAAGCCGTGGGTTCGTCGAGGAGAAGCATCTCCGGTTCCTGAGCCAGGGCACGAGCGATGGCAACTCGCTGTTGTTCTCCGCCTGAGAGGTGGCCGATGGGGCGTTTAGCCAGATGGCTCATGCCTACAAGCTCGATCATTTCGTCCACGATATCCCTGTCGGCTTTGCCTGGCCTGCGAAATGTGCCAAGCTGACTGTAGCGCCCTATCATCGCTACCTCCTCGACGCTGATGGGCATTCTCGGGTCGATATTCTGAAGCTGAGCCACGTAACCAACTCGTTTTCTGATGCCGTTAACTGAGCCTTTTCTGATGCTGTGTCCCAATACCCAGACGCGCCCTTGGACGAGTTTACCCAGGCCATTAATTAGAGTAATAAGGGTAGTCTTGCCGGCTCCGTTGGGTCCGATAACGCCGATAAACTCGCCCCTTTTTACTTCCAGGGAGACGTCGCGCAAGGCAACATCCTCACGGTACGAGACTACGGCATTCTCAATCTTTACTACTGTGTTATTCATCTCAAAAAGGTTTCTCAATGGCTGTTTCCCCTATACGTAGCTACTGCCTGCAACATAAGGTTGACATCTTTTTCTGCGGCCTTCTCCCAGGTCTCGGTATTATCGAAGGCACCCGGGAAGTTGGAGATGGTTACCGGAACAGCCCCGGTTTCAGAAGCAATAGATGCTGCGGCATCCTCACTACCGCTCTGAAGGTTCCCTATTATCAAAGCTACTCCGGCTTGCTTCCCCTGGTCGATAAGCTCCTGCCTTATTTTAGGTTTAGTAGTGATGTCATCGTAATTGTAAGAGGCGATAACATTGAACCCGGCCCACTGCACAAAGTCGGTTATCTGAGCATCGCAGAGTACGTTGATCTGGCTCAGGTTCCCTGCTGCAAGCTCAGCTTTAAGTGCGTTGCCTTTGGCACTGATAGCCGCAAGCTCTGAATTGGCGTTACTCTGGTAATAGCTGGCATTCTGAGGGTCCATTTCAGACAAAATGGAGGAGATATTTCCTACCGCCTGGGCCTGAACTGCCGGTGTCATCCAGTTGCCTGCAATATTAAGTGATATAACCTTAAGCGCGGGATTGTCAGCGGATTTGATCAAATCTGTAGAGAACGTCTCGCCTTGCCAGCCATGCATCAGGAAGAGCTTGGCATCTGCGAGCATCTGGACATCGCTGGGTTTAACGTCGAATTGCCCGGGGCACTGAGCCGCCGGTATGATATCAGCAACTTCAACCTTATCTCCCCCAACCTTCTGGACAATTGAAGCGATCAGGGAAGTGGTCGTGACTACCTTCAACGAGCCTGAAGCCTCTCCTCCGGAACAGCCCGGAAGCAGAATCGCCAGGGTTAACAAGATTACACCGATCAATAAACTGGCTGTTAGGCCGGCCTTCTTCATGCTCTATCCTCCCCCCCATCTGTGCAGGTTATTTAAGGCTGCTCGACAGCAACTCTATGCTGCAGGAGGTCGATCTTTTTGATTCTGGCCTGTAGCTTCTTCTCATTGCCCAGAATATCTATAAACGTCAAGTGCTTTCCATCAACCTCAATTAAGGCAACATCACGCATGATTTCCTTTTCCTTGCCGCTGCTGGTAAGGTAGGCTGTAGCTTCACACATTTCCCCCTCCTCTCCATCACCCGAATTCAATCGAGTGCAGATGCAATCAGTTGCAATTAATGGCCAAAAAATTTACTTATGGCATTCTACGCAGTTACCGAAGACCGCGAGGTGGCTCAAATCAGGCCTGAATCCGTATTTGCGCAGAATGGTACCTTCGACCGGTTTGAGCACAGCTTCATCTAGCTCGAATATTCGGCCGCACTTCCGGCAGATGAGATGATGATGATGACCTTTTTCTAAGGAATGGTAGCAGAATTTGCCGTCGCCAAGGTCGGTCTCGGTAACCAAACCTAGCTCCTTGAGCAACTCCAGGGTGCGGTACACAGTGGAGATGTTTACCTGGGGATATTTGACATGTATTTGCTCGTATATCTCCTCAGCGCTGATATGGTGGTCGCTGCCATGTATTGCCGATAATATCATCCGTCGCTGAGGGGTCATGCGGTAACCCTGTTCCCGTAAAGTTTCAGTGCAACTCACTTTTTCAACCTCAAGGAGATAGTAACACAAAAAAAGGCTTATTGCAACTAGTTGCAATAAGCCTTGATAAAAAACCCTTGTCTATAGTAACAGCTAGCTGTGCCGGGGCTTGAGGCGCTCTTCGCTGTCGATGAAGATGGTGACCGGGCCGCTGTTGTGTATCTCGACCAGCATGTTCTGGCGGAAGCGGCCGGTTTGCACTTTGAGCCCGGCAGTGCGCAGAAGCTGGACGAAATTTTCGATCAGGGGTTCTGCTTCTTCCGGAGGAGCTGCATCGGTGAAGCTGGGCCGGCGGCCTTTGCGTGTATCTGCCAGCAAGGTGAACTGGCTTACAACTAATACCTCCCTGCCGATGTCGAGTGCAGAGAGATTGAATTTGTCTGCTTCGTCAGAGAAGATGCGCAAGTTGGCGATTTTATCTGCAAGGTAACGGGCGTCTGCTTCTGAATCACCTTTGCCGACACCGATGAGGACAACCAGGCCTTGTTTGATTGCGGCAACTTCTTGGTTTTCTATGCTGACTGAGGCTTGAGAGACCCGCTGTACCAGGGCTCTCACTTGGTCTCCTTGGCTTTCTCTTCCTTTTTTGTCTCTTTCTTCTCTGCCGCCTTTGCTTCGCACTCGGGCTCTTTGCACTTGCCTGTGGAATTGCACGCCGACCCTCTGCCATAGTCGGTGCAGTAGAAACCGCTTCCTTTGAAGACTACAGGCACTGAGTGGATAAGACGGCGTGCTTTCCCTGAGCAGCGAGGGCAGGTAGCAACAGGCTCCTCATCGAACCTTTGCTTCCGTTCGAATCTGGAGCGGCAACTGCTGCACTCATATTCGTAGATAGGCAATCTCCACCTCAGAAAAAGGCGCCCTTCCATCGAAGTCGCCTCTATTTATTGTACATACATTAGCACTCTTTTTTCAAGAGTGCTAACAAATTATAATTTAGCATCTTAATCAAAGCCTGTCAAGTGTCGAAAGGGCCACCTTGGCGGCTATTGTCTTTTCATTATGCCTATGCTAAACTGTCTTTTAGCCTAAAAAGGTCTTAGGCGAAAAATCTCTGGTCTTTCCCATACGGGAAGGATTGGATAGCTGGAGAGGGTAAGGTTTTAAAATGGCAGAGCCCGTCTCAATGAAGTTGTTGCTGGAGGCAGGGGTGCACTTCGGGCATCAGGTTGGACGCTGGAATCCGAAGATGAAGACTTATATATTTAGCCAGCGTAACGGTATTCATATCATTGATTTGGAGCAGACCGTGGTTTTGCTCGGTAAGTCGTGTAATTTCATTCGGGAGGTGGTGGCGGAGGGAGAGAACATTATTTTTGTGGGTAGCAAAAAGCAGGCGCAGGAAGCAGTGGAGCAGGAGGCCAAGCGATGCGGCATGTTCTATGTCAATCAGCGCTGGCTAGGGGGAATGCTGACTAATTTCTCCACTATTCAGTCGCGCATTGACTATCTGGTACGCCTGGAGGACCGTAAGGCTCGCGGCGAGCTGGACCGCCTGCCCAAAAAAGAGGTCTTAAAACTGGAAAAGGAGATGGCCCATCTCAACCGGTTACTGGGCGGTGTTAAAGAGATGACCAGGATCCCGGGTGCCCTGTTTATTATCGATCCCTCAAAGGAACGAAACGCTATCGCTGAAGCCAGAAGGGTTGGGGTCCCCATTGTGGCCATTGTTGATACTAATTGCGACCCCGATGAGGTCGATTATCCGATTCCTGGCAATGACGATGCTATCAGGGCAGTGGCGCTTTTTTGCGCTGCGATAGCTGATGCTGTCCTACAGGGGAAGCAGGATAGGGAGGCGCTAGCTGAGAAGATGGCAGCCGAGGTAAAGGAAGTTGGTGGGGCGGCGACAGTTGCCCAGGGTGTTGCTGTGGAGCCTGGTAAGACTCAAGAAACAACCGTTACAAGTGAAGGTTAGGGGGATATATGCAGGTTTCCGCTGAAACGATAAAGATGCTGCGTGAGCAGACTAGCGCCGGAATAATGGAGTGCAAGCGAGCCCTACAGGAAAGTGGCGGCGATATTACTGCTGCTACCGAAATATTGAAGCAGCGGGGATATGCTATGGCTAAAAAGAAGGAGACCCGCGCCGTGGGGCAGGGTCTGATTGAGGCCTACATTCACGGAGGGGGGCGAATCGGGGCTTTGGTGGAGGTAAATTGTGAGAGTGATTTCGTGGCTCGTACCTCCGAGTTCAAAGAGCTGGCACACGATCTGGCGATGCAGATAGTAGCCGCTCAGCCCAGATTTGTGGGGCGCGAAGATGTGCCGCAGGGTGAACAAGCTGCTGATGAGGACTGCCTTTTACTTCAGCCATTCATAAAGGATCCTGGTAGAAGGGTTCAGGACGTCATAACGGAAACAATCGCCAAGGTCAGGGAGAATATCAAGGTAAAAAGGTTTGTCCGCTTCGAGCTAGGGCTGGATGGAAAAGACGCATAGTCTTAAATATAAGCGTGTTTTACTGAAGCTGAGTGGAGAAGCTCTTATGGGGGATGGGGAGTTTGGAATAGACCCTGCCACCCTGGAGAACATCGCTCAGCAGTTGAAGCGGATAGTTGAAAGCGGCATACAGGTTGGTATTGTTGTGGGCGGTGGAAATATCTGGAGGGGGGTAGCTGCTGAGGCCAGAGGAATGGACCGGGCCACTGCCGATTATGCAGGTATGCTGGCTACCATGATCAACGCCCTTGCCCTTCAAGATGCCCTGGAAAAAGAAGGGGTAGTCACCAGGACCCAAAGCGCCATAGCGATTCAGGCGATTGCTGAACCATATATTCGGCGGCGCGCCATTCGTCACCTGGAGAAAGGGCGCATTGTCATCTTCGCTGCGGGGACAGGGAATCCTTATATGACCACCGATACGGCAGCAGCCTTAAGGGCTATAGAGATCGGAGCAGACGTTCTTCTTATGGCTAAGAACAATGTTGACGGAGTTTACGACTCTGATCCTTCAATCAATGCGGGAGCTAAAAGGTTCGATAAGTTGCGCTATATCGATGCTTTGAGGATGAGGCTTGAGGTGATGGATTCTACCGCACTATCTCTATGTATGGATAATAAGCTCCCCATAATTGTATTCGACCTCCGAACTCCTCATAGCCTGGAACGTGTGGTGGCAGGAGATCTCATAGGAACACTGGTTCATGGTGGCGAATAGCACACGGTGAGGCGGTCCCCTTTACCAAGCTGGGGAGAGCTTATTTGCGTTTTTGAAGCTTTAGCGTGGTTTAGATTTTAAGATGAGGGTCGGCCATGAGCAGTGAAGAAGTCTTTGCTAGCGCAGATACCAAAATGCGCAAGGCGGTCGAAATCTTAAAGCATGAGCTGGCAACTATTCGTACCGGAAGAGCCCATCCTGGACTCGTCGAGCACATCATGGTTGATTACCACGGCACCCCTGTCCCGCTTAACCAAATCGCCGGCATCGGCGTCCCCGAAGCCAGGCTGCTGGTAATTCAGCCGTGGGATAAGCAGGTCTTGCCGAATGTAGAAAAGGCGATTCTCAAGTCTGACCTGGGATTGACTCCCAATAACGATGGCAATGTCATCAGGCTTGCTGTCCCTCAGCTTACTGAGGAGAGGCGCAGTCAGTTGGTCAAGGCGGTGCGGAAAAGGGTGGAGGAGGGGAGGGTAGCAGTGCGCAATGTGAGGCGGGATGCAGTGGAGGGCCTGCGAAAACTCAAGGAAAATAAAGAAATGTCGGAAGACGAGCAGAAGCGAGCTATGACAAGATTGCAGCAGCTAACAGATAAGTTCATCGAGGAAACTGACCGTATAGCGAAAAGCAAAGAGGCCGAACTCCTGGAGTTCTGAACTGTGAGGGTTGGTGGTGGCCGATAAATCATCGTCATCAGCAATTGTGAATAAGATTTCACCTCTGCCCAACCATGTAGCCATTATTATGGACGGTAACGGAAGGTGGGCGAGGCAGCGCGGTCTACCGCGACTTGCCGGACATCAGGCCGGCACCAACATTGTTCGCCGTGTTGTCGACCGCTTCAATGATTATAAAGTGAAGTATCTCACCCTTTATGCTTTTTCCACGGAGAATTGGAGACGGCCCGATGAGGAAGTCAATGGATTGATTCATATCCTGGCCCATATGATTGACCGAGAGACTAAAGCCCTTCACGAAAGAGGAGTCAGGCTCTATCATTTGGGGAGAGCCGATTCTCTGTCGGCAGAGCTGCAATCTAAGGTAAACAAGGCGATTGAACTGACACGGAATAATACAGGGATAACACTGAGCATCGCTTTTGACTACGGAGGCCGCGCCGAGATACTCGATGCCGTTCGCCGTATTGTCAGGGACGGTATTCGTCCCGAGGATATTACCGAGTCCCTTTTCTCTAGTTATCTTTATATCCCCAATGTACCCGACCCCGACCTAATTGTTCGTACCGCTGGAGAGATGCGCCTGAGCAATTTCCTTATCTGGCAATCGGCTTACAGTGAGTATTACGCCACCCCTACTCTGTGGCCGGACTTCAATGAGCAGGAAGTCGACAAAGCGCTGCTGGCTTACAGTCAGCGAGAACGGCGCTTCGGCGGATTGAAAGCGGAAGGAGAAGCAAAAAGGACCTGAGAAAGTTCTATTTTCAAGGCCCTCGTTAGCTGATGCTTCGGCAAAGAGTCCTCAGCGCAGTAATCTTCGTCCCTATCCTCTTCGCTTCCATCTGGTTTCGCAATCCGTGGTTTTCCATAGTGGTGGCTGTCGCTGCACTTTTGGGAGTTTTTGAGTTCTACTCTATGGTCAGCCGCAAGGGGTGGCAGCCCTTGACTTTCTTTGGTATGCTATGGACTCTATTTTTCGTTTTCAATGCGTATTACACTCCCAAATATAGTTCGGATAATGTTTATATTGTTGCGACTTCGGCGCTGATTGGTCTGGCTATTACGTTGTCGTTGGTCTGGATGCTCTTCCTGCGTCCCTCGGGCGAAAAAACTATGGCAAGCTGGGCGGCGAGCGTAACCGGCATATTCTACATGGGATGGCTTTTGAGCTACTGGGTCTTGATAATGAACTCTTATGGCGGTGATTGGAATGGCCGGAGCTGGGTATTCCTTGCCCTTTTCTCTACCTTTGCTGTCGATACCACGGCTTATTTCGTAGGCCGGGCCTGGGGCAGACACAAAATGGCGCCGACCGTATCCCCGGGGAAGACTTGGGAGGGTGCGGCGGGGGGACTGGTCGGAGCGATAGCAGCAGTTATCATCCTGGCTCTCATCCTGAATGTGGGCATCAGCTACAGTGAAATGATTATCCTGGGTGTTATCATTGCCGTCTTTGCCCAGTTAGGTGACCTGGCAGAGTCCAAGCTTAAGCGAAGCATGGGGGTGAAGGAGGCAGGTAATCTTATCCCCGGGCACGGCGGCATACTCGACCGCCTTGACAGCATTGTCTTCACAGGTGTTGTGGTGTACTATTGTTTACGATGGTTCATCGGGTGAAGCGGCTGGCAATTCTCGGTTCCACAGGCTCTATAGGGCGGCAGACGCTGGAGGTCGTTCGCGCCTTCCCTCAGAGATTCCAGGTTGTTGCCCTGACAGGGAGAAGGAATCTCACCCTGCTGAAGGCACAGGTCCGCGAGTTCAAGCCAAAGCTGGTCTCCACAGGATCGGGCCTCAGGGGTGAGAGAATGTCTGGAGCAAGCCATCTCTCTATGGAGGAGATAGCTGCTCATCCCGATGTCGAACTCGTGGTTGTAGCCACTGCGGGCAAAGCTGGTCTCAGTCCTACGCTGGCGGCTATCCGCGCCGGAAAGACAGTCGCCCTGGCCAATAAAGAGGTGCTGGTGATGGCGGGGGAGATTGTGACTGCCGAGGCAAAGCGCCAGGGTATCGAGATACTCCCCATAGATAGTGAGCACAGCGCCATCTGGCAGTGCCTGCGCGGTGAGGAAAAGAAGGATATCGCCAGGATTATCCTTACGGCTTCTGGCGGCCCCTTCCGCTCCAAAACTATCAGGCAATTAGCTGGTGTTACTCCAGAAGAGGCCCTGAAACACCCCACCTGGCAGATGGGGACGAAAGTAACCGTCGACTCCGCCACTTTGATGAATAAGGGCATGGAGATTATTGAGGCGCACTGGCTCTTCGGGGTCCCTTTCAACCGCATCGAGGTGGTGATTCATCATCAGAGCATAATTCATTCTATGGTAGAGTTTGTTGACGGCTCGACGAAGGCGCAGTTAAGCCTTCCCGATATGAGACTGCCTATTCAATACGCACTTACCTATCCTGAGCGATGGCAGGGAGCTTTTCGCTCTAAAGTGGACTTTGGCAGGATAGGCTCATTTGACTTTGAGGCGGTGGATTTAGACAGGTTCCCTTGCTTGAGGATTGCCCGAGGGGCTGCTGAAAAGGGGGGGACATATCCAGCGGTGCTCTGCGCTGCCGATGAGGTAGCTGTGGAGCTTTTCCTAGCGAAGAAAATAGGCTTTCTTGACATAGCCCGTCTTGTAGAGAAGGTACTTGAGCGCCACAGCGGGGTAAACCAACCCTCCCTGCAAGATATTATTGACGCCGATGCCTGGGCCAGGGATGCTGCCAGGGCTGGATTTTGAGGTAAGGGATGTTTGTAGTAACGCTGATTATATTTCTGCTCATCTTGGGGCTTTTAATATTCGTTCATGAAGGGGGACATTTCATCGTAGCCAAGCTGTCGGGGATAAAGGTGGAGGAATTCGGCATGGGCTTTCCTCCCCGGATCTTCGGCATCAAGCGCGGTGAGACGTTATATTCGCTTAACTGGATTCCGTTGGGTGGATTCTGCAAGCTTCTGGGGGAGGAAGACCCCAGCGAACCCAGAAGCTTTGCCAGCAAGAGGCCTTCTATCAGACTGGCTACACTGGCGGCGGGCCCGTTCATGAATGCGATACTTCCTATCTTGCTCCTGACCATAGCGTTCATGGTGCCCAGGCAGGTGGAGGTGGGCAAAGTCACGATAGACCAGGTTGCGCCGGACTCGCCTGCTGCTCAAGCGGGGATTGTGTCTGGTGATACTCTGCTCAGCATTAACGGGCACACTATCCAGAATATCGGCGATGTTGTCTACTACATTAATCTTGATCTGGGAAATAAGATTACGTTAGGACTTGAAGATGCAGAGGGGAATCTGAAAACGGCAGAGGTGGTACCGCGGTGGGATCCTCCTCCCGGACAAGGGGCTGTGGGCATCCAGATGAGCATGGTGCCTACTGGAAATATTACGCAGTCTGACCCGTTCTGGAAAGCCGTACCCAAAAGCATATCGTCAATCAAAGATACTTTCGTATTGATGGGAAATCAAATAACGAGCTGGTTCGTGCAAAAGAAGGCACCCGAGGTCACAGGGCCTGTCGGCATATTCCAGCTCACGGGTGAGGTGAGAGCGGCCGGGCCTTCTTACCTGTTGCAGTTCATCGGCTTCATCAGTATGAACTTGGCGATAGTAAATATATTACCCTTGCCCGCACTCGATGGGGGACGAATTGCCTTTGTGTTTTTAGAGGTGGTAAGGCGGGGGAAGCGCGTCTCGCCCCGCACTGAGGGATTGATTCACTATATTGGTTTTGTTATGCTCATTGCCCTCATACTGGTAATAACCTACTTTGATATAGTGCGTGTTATTAGAGGAGGGAGCCTGGTTCCATGATAAAGCATCGCCGGGCATCTAAGGTAATCAGGATAGGAGGCGTGGAGATAGGGGGCGCCGGTCCCATTGTGGTGCAGTCTATGACCAAGACCGACACACGCGATGTTAAGTCGACTGTACGCCAGATTCGGCAGCTTGAGGAGTGCGGCTGCGAGATAGTGAGAGTAGCGGTGCCCGATATGGATGCCGCCAGAGCTATTATTGACATAAAGAAACAGGTCTCAATTCCTATTATCGCCGACATTCATTTCGATTACCGGCTGGCGCTGGAGGCGCTGAAGTCGGGTGCCGATGGATTAAGGCTGAATCCAGGCAACATCAGCGACCCTGCTCAGATAGCCACTGTGGTGCGTGCAGCTGAAGAGAGAGAGGTACCCATACGGGTGGGCGTGAACGCAGGCAGCCTGCCAAAGTCCTCGAAAAAGAAAGCACCGGTAGTGCAGCGTATGGTGGATGCTGCGCTGGAGGAGGTCAGGCTGCTGGAG
>DAOUMT010000107.1:0-15162 GCA_034409195.1 Dehalococcoidia bacterium | reverse complement strand
CCCCGATTTTATAACTATTTCATTTGAAACAGCTAGACTAGCTCCACTTTGGCTATAATAACCAATTAGTATCTTTTTCGTTATATATAGCAGCGAAGAAAGGAGAACAGGGAAATGAAAACGAGGTTTCTTGTCGTGGCTGCTATTCTTGGTATGTTAGCACTGGTGGTTTCAGCATGTGGGTCCACACCTACCCAGACCAACCTCAGATTGCTGGTGCGCGATAAGACCAATGTCATCGGTGACTTCGCACATCTCTATGTCACCATCTCCAGTATCGGGATACTGCCCGCCGGCAACAACTCTACGTGGCAACAGTTTACTCCGACTGTAGCTACTGTAGACCTTACCACGCTTCAGGGCGAGAATGCCGAAGAAATCTGGAGCGGCAATGTCACTCCGGGCCAATATGACAAGGTCTTTATCTATGTAAGTAACGTTGAAGGGAATCTGACCGCAAGCGCTGGTGGCGGGACTGCCAATGTGAAGCTGCCCAGCGATAAACTCCAGATTTCCAAGCCTTTCACCGTCAGCGGAAATGGTACAACGTCATTCGTGTTTGACATCACAGTGATAAAGGCGGGAAACAGCAGTCAGTACATCCTGGAACCGCAGATAGCCAGCAGCGGCGCAGACCAGACGTTTAAAGAGGTAAAGTAAAGCCGACGCAAGGCCAGCGGTACTACTTTGAGTAAAAGTCGCAGGAGACCGGAATCTAAAAAGCCCTGTCAGACACCTTTGAAATTGGGGGCTCGCTTTTCCAGGAAGGCAGCGACTCCTTCTTTAAAATCCCCGGTCTCCATACAGACCTTCTGAGCATAGGTCTCAATTTCGATTAGCTGCTCCAGGTCGCAATTTAGTGCCCTGACGGTTGTCTGCTTGGTCATTTCAACCGCTATGGGAGCAGCCTCGACAATCTTTCTTGCCAGACCCATGGTTACTTGCATGAGGTCAGATGCGGGAACAACCCGGTTTACCAGGCCGATTCGCTCTGCCTCCCTGGCATTAATCGGCTCGCAGGTATACATAATCTCCAACGCTTTGGCGAGTCCCACCAGGCGCGATAAGGAGTAGGTTAGCCCGTTGTCGGGAATAAGCCCCATGCGAACAAACGCATTGGTGAATCGTGCATTCTCGGAAGCTATTCTTATATCACATGCCAGAGCTAGCGAGAACCCCATCCCCGCTGCTACACCGTTTACAGCGGCCAGTGTGGGCTTCTTAATCTTTGCCAGCCTCAGCCCGGCTATGCCAACGGGCTCTTTCAACTGCTCTTTAGTTCTGGGCGGAGCGTTACCTGATACCGCTAACGTGAGTGTTTCAGCAACATCGGCACCAGCACAGAAACCTCGCCCTTTGCCTGTCAGTATCAGCACGCGTATCTCATCGTCCGTTTGGATTTCATCCATCGCTGCTGCTAAGTCCCACCACATTTGAGGGCTGACCGCGTTCAATTTGTCGGGTCGGTTCAAGGTGAGCACTGCAATTCGGTCCTGCTTCGCAAGTTCCATTGTCTCATAGCTCATTTCCGTTCATACCTCCTATGATTCATCAGTCATTTGATATTCTTTATGCACCAGGAATTTACCCCCTGCTGGGAAGGACGACCACAGCGTCCCCCGGGGTAGTTACCACGCCGCTGCCATTTTCTACGCCGATTTCCAGCACGATAAAGTGGTCTTGCCCGTCTACATATTTATCAGTAACTTTTCCTTTACACAACCAGGTTTCCCCATCCTGCGGCTCGGTCATAGTCTTCATGCGGCGAGGATAGTCAACGCCCCGATATTCACAGGAAATCTTTTTGAGAGTGCCTTCGTCTCCTATCCAGTTAGTTACAAAATGGACCAGCCAGGCAAGCTTGAGCAGACCGTGAACTATCGGCCCTTTCATCCCCTGAGATTTGGCGAATTCTTCTTCGTACATAAGGGGATTGAAACCCCCGATTGCCCCGACCCATTTAACTGCCGTTACCGAGTCGACGATTTTCGGCAGCGGTGGCAGCTTGGTGCCAACCTCTACGTCTTCCCAGAAAACCTGATGTCCTAACACTTTTCAACTCCTGTATTCCGAGGTTTGCTACATATAACCTTTTGATATGATTTGGCTACCGGGTCGCCATTCTGGTTGAGATAAGTGGTCTCAAAACTGCATACTATCATGGTTCCGCTTTTGCCTTCCTTCTCAATTACATCTGCCACTTTTGGGCTGGCTATCAAGATATCTCCTGCGCGTACCGGCAAGAAAAACTCGAATGACATGCCAGCGTCCAGTATCCTATGGTAGCCGGCATTAATTACGGCGGACATCAAGCCCATTACAGCCTCCAACTCAGGTACGGGCTTAATCGGCCAGCCAAAAAATCCGGGTGGAGCGACTATGTCTCCGTATTTCGATTCCCTCGCTTGCTCCCTGTCTCTATAGAGCGGATTATCGTCGCCTGCTGCGTCTGCATATCTTCGTATAGCTCCAGCCTCAACCTCTCTAACATAGGGAGGGTCTGTTCTGCCTATGAACTGCTTTGCCTCTTCGGGAATCAAATCATAACCTCCGCTAAATTTTGAACGCAGCAAAGATGCCTCGCCGCACAGTGATTCGGGACAACGTTTTTTCATTTCAGCGTTGGATGTGCGAAGCTGTGCTTATTATAGCACGTTGCGATTTTGCTAAGCCACGAATGTACACAAATTGCGCCGGATGATATAATTATCTCGAAAGAAAGCTTACCTTCGCTTGGATTTTTGCCGCAGGAATTACAGATGAGCGTCATCGATTCTATCGGGAATACGCCGCTGGTTGAGTTGAAAAATCTGGACGGTCATGAGCGGGTCAGGCTGATGGCCAAGCTGGAGGGCAGCAATCCCGGAGGCTCGGTCAAGGACCGCCCTGCTTTATACATGGTCAAGAAGGCCATAGAATCGGGTAAGCTGGTTCCTGGCAAGACTATCCTGGAGCCCACTTCGGGCAACACGGGAATCGCCCTGGCGATGATTGGGGCGGCCTTAGGCTACAAAGTGAAACTGACTATGCCTGAGTGCGTCAGTGTGGAGAGACGCCGCACCATCGAGGCCTTCGGAGCCGAGATCGAGCTCACGCCGGGGAATCGGTCCACCGATGGTGCTATCATCAAGGCACACAAAATTCTCGAGGAAAATCCCGACCTGTATTTTATGCCCAATCAGTTCGACAACGAGAGCAATGTGCTGGCCCATTACGAGACTACCGGCCCTGAGATTTTCAAGCAGACCAAGGGCGAAATAGATGCCTTCGTAGCGGGGATGGGTACCACGGGAACGCTTATGGGTGTATCTAATTACTTCAAGGAGAAGAAGCCTGCGGTGAAAATAATCGGCGTGGAGCCCACGGTAAATCACAGCATACAGGGCTTGAAGAACTTGCATGAGTCCATTGTGCCGCGCATTTTCAGGTCGTCCGCACTGGATGATGAGATCACCATCACGGACGATGAGGCTTTTGAGACCACCAGGCTGCTGGCTACAAGAGAGGGCCTGTTTGTGGGGATGTCGAGCGGGGCGGCGGTGGCTGGGGCTCTCAAGGTTGCCAGGTCTATGAAATCGGGTACTGTAGTGGCGCTGCTGCCCGATCGCGGTGACCGCTATCTGAGCACCAGCCTCTTCATGTCCACCTGCGCCCACTGCCCACCGTAGCTAGAACCTCTGTCACAGTGTATCAAAGGGTGTGTTAAAAACCGTTTCGGCACCGCAATAAATGCAACGCGCATGCCGTTTGGACACCGGTCTGCCGCATTTAGCGCATGTTTTTGGTGGAATAGTGACCTTGCCATCTAGGTTACCATCTAATAAGTCGATTTCTTTGACTTTATTTAACAGGATTTCGTCAGACAGGTCATACTTATCACGAAGAAGTTCCCACATGGCTCTGCAAATCAAAACTAGTTTGTCGACCTTTTGATCGACGGATGTCCCCAGGTCTTTCCCATGCTCTTTTACAGCATCGACATAGGCCTCCGCTACAATCTGATCAGCTTTTAGCTCTTTTTCGGCCCCGAATTTTTTATCAATAAACTTGTCAATATCACCCTTTGCCTGTGCAAAAAAGAGTGCCCACAGAGCTAATGATGCAGGATTCATTGTCTTTTCTCCTTTTCTCTAGTTGATTTTTTAAACGCTATTCTCCTGTAAATGTTTAATTTACGATAATCTTTGAGATAAATATAGCACAAGAGATGTGCAGGAACAAGCGGTGATTGACACTCACAACGCCAGATGTCACAATAGTCATGAATCCATTAGGGAAGGAATTCGATGGCGAGTAAGTCGGCGATTACTCTTGAGATGAAGAAGTCCATCGGCACCAGGCTATTTGAGGATTTCCCGCCGGATGAGGTGTCGCTGTGGGCTATTAAGAGGTTCATCGAGGCTACGACGGACGAGAATCCACTGTGGCAGGATGAGAAATACGCGAAAAAGACGCGATGGGGAGGAATAATCGCACCCCCGGCTTTTCTCCACGTGTTCGACCCGGCAAACCGTGCCTTCAGGCAGCGCCCGGACCTGTCTCATATGGCCACGATTCTGCCGTTCGAGCTTCCTTTCCCGAAGATGTTCCAGGCTTTCTATGAGTTCCAGTTCTTTCTTCCCTTGAGGCCGGGCGACCTGATAACAAGCACCGGAAAAATTGGAGATATATATGAAAGGGAGGGTAAATCGGGGAGAATGGTGTTCGTACGCATGGAGAACGAGCACCGCAACCAGCGCAACGAGCTGGCGGGGATAACCAGCGAAGGCATGGTATCCATCGAGGGCTCGTCTTCATCGAAAGCGGCAGAACCCCCACTGCCACCGGAGGAGGTGAAGCTCGTACCTCTGAGCAAGAAACAGATATATTTCGAGGATGTCGAGGTCGGCGCTGTGCTGCCTGCAATGGTGAAAGAGATAAGCATGGTGACTATACTGAAATGGGGTGTGGCGGTCAATGATTACGGGCCGCATCATTATGACCTGCAGTTTGCTAACCAGATGCTGGGGCTGCCCAACGTCATCGCGCACGGGCCGCACAACGCAGCGTTCCTGGCAGAGCTTGTGACAAACTGGATAGGCGGCGAGGGCATGCTGAGAAGGCATTACGCTGAGATGAGAGGGAACGTTTTCCCCGGTGATATAATGGCATTCCAGGGCAAAGTGGCAGACAAGTATGTAAAGGACGGGGAAGGGCTGGTAGAAATTGAAAGCTGGGCACAGAATCAAAAGGGCCGCAGGGTAACCCTGGGGAAGTCAACGGCTTCGCTGCCGCGAAAGAAGAAATGAGCGTAAAAGGTTATCGTACGCCATCCTGGTTCCGTATGAAAGGCTTCGCCAATAAGAAGCAAACTAAACTCGTAAAGGGCAAACCCAAAGCGTCAAAATCCAGGCGTTTGGAGGGGAGGGAGACGAGATGAAACAGGAGTATACGCATCTGCCGTTAGGTGAGGAGGTCAGAGGGCTATCGGGGTTCTATATCCCGTGCAAGGAAGAGCGATTGAAGTATGACGGCAAGGAAGTGCTTTATGTAATAGGGACTTCTACGCTGGAATCTAGCTGTTGCGGTGGAGGAGGTAGCTGCGGCTATGCCGTGGTGCCGGGGTTCATATCTAAATGGAAATCGAAGCAGAACAAAGCCGGGCTGCCTGTATCGGAAGTTGAACCTGTTGAGGATGAGGCAGCGAGGCGCGAGCTAACCAAGACTATCAGAGAAACCGAGAACATCAGGAATATAGATTTCTGGTGATTTTGGGTAGGGTGCTCCGTTCGCCCTGAGCTTGTCGAAGGGCCGTTCATGGTTCGACAGTCCTTCGACAGGCTCAGGACGGGGCTCACCACGAACGGTTCTATGCTCGAACGGGGTGAATTATGTCGCAAGAGTTGGGCAAAATAGAGAAACCTTCTGTCGAGGAATACCGGTCTGCCAGAAAGCTGTTCTTTGTGCCCCTTATTTTCACGCCCAGGGATATTCAGGGCGAGCTTTTCGAAAAGGTGTTCAGGTACTGGGACCAGGTGGAGTCTCAACTGACCAACCTGGAGTTGAAACTGGGCATCGTAAAGAAGGTATATCACGAGCTTGTGCCGGTAGGCGGTGAAGAGGGGGGCAAGATTATCGAGGAGCTGAACAGCACAAGCTACGGCATTGTTAAAGCCAGACTGGACAAAGGCGCTGAGCTCGAGCCGCTTGAGGATGCCGACCTGCTGACCGAGTCGATGGACTGGACCAAATGCCTGGCTGTCGGACTGCAAAATCAAAAGGTATTCGACAAAGTCTACGAGTTCTATACAGAAGCCAACAAGAAAAGAAACGAGCACATAGCCAAAATGATAAACGACACGTTGAAGGAAGGTGAGTGCGGGATAGTGCTGATGAGGGAAGGGCATCAGGTGCAGTTCCCTGCTGACATAGAGGTATTCTATGTTGCTCCGCCGGGGCTGGATGAGATCAAGCGCTGGCTCAGAACGAGAGAAGTCGAAGCTGAGAAACCGTCAAGTGAGGAACCAGAGAAATGAGTATGCTGGTTGTGGTAAATGAGACAAGGCTTGTTTTGATTCAGGGCGACATCACGCAGCAGGCCACCGATGCTATTGTCAACGCTGCTAACTCTGGTCTCATGGGGGGAGGCGGTGTGGACGGCGCTATACACCGCGCTGGCGGGCCCGTCATCATGGAGGAATGCCGCAGAATCATAGAAAAGATGGGGCGCCTGCCCGCAGGCAGGGCTGTTATCACCAGCGGGGGCAGGCTCAAAGCGAAATATGTTATCCATACCGTTGGCCCGGTGTGGCATGGCGGCAGGAGTGATGAGGCAGAAACGCTGGTCAGTGCTTACAGGGAAAGCCTGAAGCTGGCAGTTGAAAAAGGCCTGAAAAGCATCTCCTTCCCTGCGATAAGCACAGGAGCCTATGGCTATCCCCTGGAGCGTGCAGCCAGAGTAGCCTTGGCTACTGCGATGGATTTCGCCAGAGATGATGACTCTTTGCAGGAAATAAGATTTGTTCTATACGATTCATACAGCTATCAGGTTTATGCCGATATTCTAAAGGAATTGACGCCGAAGCCTGAAGGCCGAAGATGAAGGTTGTTTATCATCCCCGCTATCTGGAAGTCTATGCCAGCGACCCCGCTGCCAGGGCAGGCCGCATTGAAAGTATCCTGAAAGAAGTCTCGCCCCATTTCGAGCTGGTCACTCCTGAGCCTGCATCCGTCGAGGACATTGAGTTGGTTCACACCAAATGGCATATTGCAGAGATTCAGAGGATGGGCCAGACCTACGAGGTTGCTTTGCTGGCGGCAGGAGGGGCTATCAAAGCGGCTGAGCTGGCGATGAGCGGAGAGCCTGCCTTCGGTCTGATCAGGCCGCCGGGACACCACGCCAGCTCGGATTCCTGCTGGGGGTTCTGCTTCTTTAACAACATGGCTATCTCCATAGCCAGGCTGAGGAAAGAGGGCAAGATAAACAGGGCAGTGATACTGGACTTCGACCTGCACTTCGGAGATGGTACAGACAATATCTTTAGCGAGGTGCATGAGGTAGTGTATTTCCACCCTGAGGACAGGAACAGGCAGGAGTTTGTGGACGGTATCGCCCGCTTTTTAGACAGGCAGAAAGCGGATATAATCGCTATAGCGGCGGGTTTCGACCGCGGGGTGGAGGACTGGGGAGATCTGCTGACCATGGAGGACTATCAGACCATCGGGAAGCTGGCCAAGGAATTCTCGCTGAAGGCGTGTAAGGGGAGGCGGTACGGCGTGCTGGAGGGCGGCTACAACCACGACGTATTGGGCAAGAACGTCAAGGCCTTCCTCGACGGCCTTAGTTAGCCTTACTCTTTTTCCTCTGATTCTACTTGCTTCCCATTGGTGTAGATGATAGAATGATACGCTGTTGACAAGTGTGCCCTGGTAGCTCAATTTGGCAGAGCAGCTGACTCTTAATCAGCGGGTTATAGGTTCGAGTCCTATCCAGGGTACTGCCACTATTAACTATAAGAAGACCACTCCCTAAGTCTGCGATTCGAGAACGCTTTTCAAATTGCCCAGAGAATTTGTCCAGTCGAATTTAGGGTGGCGGGTTGCACCGACTGAGGCTGATTTCACCACGGTATTTCCTGATACTCGCATCGGTAGTTCACTTTACTTGACAATTTCTCCCAGGTGTGGTAAAGTCTTCCCCGCTTTGCGCGTCCTGTTATGGATATCTGCTCACGATTGAGTCAAGTCTGCCAAATTGGGCAGAATTAGGAGTATAGTACTAAACCAAATAGTACCTAAATAGGATTGTTCCCCCCCTGCTACCCAGGCACAATGTCTACTGAATTCCACCAAGTCTATCTCTGCCGCCGGATACTCAGGCAGGGCAGAGGCTGAGGGGAACAGAAAGGCGATAGAAGGAGGGAAAAGCTAATATGGCTGACATCACAATGTCGGACCGGATCACCTGCGGGATGTGTGGCTGCGAGAACTTCGCGGTGAAGCTTGCCCTGGATAGCATTATCCTCACCTGTAAGGAATGCGAAGCTGAAGCAAGGCTGAGGCCGGAAGTGGCCCTGGCGTATTGGTGGAGCTGCTGGCAGAAAAGCAAGAGTTTAAAAAGCAACTAAAAATCGGGTAGGCCAGAAGCTAGTGTAACTTGGCTTCCGGCCTACGACTATCCAGATTTCCGGTTCAGATAAGCTGCCGCCTGTATTGTTCTACAATTTGATTCAGTATTTTGTGCGCCTCTCTCGGTTCGTCTATACTTTCCCACTCTATGTCTACCCCGCCTCCCGATATGTGCAGTGTGCCGAAACGGTTAATCCTGCCCCACATTGAAATATCCAGGTTGATGGTGTGCACGCTGCGGAGGGGGCAATCCACGTAGGATTTATTGGTGACGCCTGTCTGCCGGAGTATTCTAAAGTTAGTGGCAGCGAAAATGGTATGCCTCCATCGATACCATGCCTGAAGCGCCCATGCCATGCCCACAAGGAAAACTCCCCCACAGCCGTAGAGAACCCCCGTAACGGGGAATGAAGAATAGATGGCAATAAGGATGCCAATACCCACGATGATAAATACAACGGGGGGCATCAACCGGAGCCAGAGCACCGGCCGTGTCTCGAATAGGGGCTCTTCTCCTTCAATCATGATGTCCTTTGGGATCAGGCTGGGACCGTATCTGGCGTATGCCTTGGGGCCGGCTTCGACTTCGAGAACTTTCTCCTCCTGCTTAAACTCAGTGCCGCACTCGGTACAGTACCGCGCATCTATGGACATTTTTGCGCCGCAGGAGGCGCATGTGTGCAGATGTTCCCCGCAATGTTTACAGTACCTTGCGTCAGGTGTGAGGCCGCCGCACTTTGGACAAGTGATCTCTTTAGCCATCTCAGGCAACAAGATACAATTAAAGGGATTCGATGTCAATGGGAGTCAGGAAGAATGCCTGAAGCGGGCTTAGGGCAAAAGGTTAACAGGCTATTTTGGCGATAATTACTCCGGATAATTTTTGAAATTGTCCTAAAGTCAGTATTCCTCTAGGGATTTTTCTGTGGTATAATCGGGGCTGTTATATTAGGGAAGGAGGATAAGAGATAAGATGAGAAAGATAGCGGTTGTGTTGATCCCATTGGCGGTGCTGGTAGTTGTCTTCGCAGCATTTGCCTGTGGAGGTGGGGCAGCTCCGACACCTACGCCTACCCCCACGCCAACTCCGACAGTGGCGCCGACACCATCGCCTACGCCTACTCCTACGCCAACTCCAACTCCTGTTCCGACAGCAACGCCTTTAATGACGCCACCTCCGACAGCAGTACCGCCGGAAGCAGGCCCGCCCTGTCGTTTCCACGGCACTGTCCTACTGAATAGCGCTCCTGCGCCTGCCGGCACCGTTATAACTGCGATAATAATGGGTTACGGATATCCTACCACGGTACAGATATCAGGTACTACTGCTACATATTCCATTCAAATACCCGTAGCACAAGGCATTAGCTACGCAGGAAAGGCAGTTACTTTCATGGTAGGTAACGTTACAGCAATCCAAGTAAGCGCCTGGGCTATGGGTGGCAATGTAGAGGTGGACTTGACCGCAAGCTCATCATAGCATTGACGAAATAAGTAGTTGAACTGAGCAGTTTGGTATCTCGAGTAAGGCGCACACCGCCGCAGCGGTGTGCGCCTTGTTAATAGAGTTCCTATCAAGTGAGATATTTACTATGTATTGCTCCGGTCCAATCGTGTGTTACTTGTCCGCATGTAGTGGTTGACTTTCGACACAAGGCAAACAGCAATTTTGCGAGTGGATAGAGGCTATGGGAGACATAACAACGCGAGCAGAGGGTCAAGACGCTGAGACTAAGATACTCAACATGCTCGAGACGGCTGAACAGAGTTTGCACCAGATTATCGAAGAGGCCAGAAAGGCGGCCAGCGAGGAGACCAGCAAGACGTTTAAGGAGCTCGAGCAGACCGTTCGACAGATAATCTATGAGACGGTGAAGATGGCTGAGGCTGATGCGCAAAAAATACTGGCTCAGGCTGAAGAGAAGGGGCAGCAAATTATCGAGGAAGCTAAGAAGAAGGCTGATGCAATGGAAAAGGCCGTTCTGGAAATGGAAGCTGACAAGGAAAACCGAAAAGCTATTCGTAAACGGCGCGTGGAATTGGTGATAATACCGCCGGTGGATTTTGTCCAAATGGAGAAATTGCGTGTGTCGCTGCAGCAGCTAGCCGGTCTGCGCATCTTATCAATGTGGGGCAATTCCGATGGCGGGTCCTCGATTTTTGTTGTTACGGACAGGCAGGCTTCCCTTATCGCGGATTTAAGAGATATAGATGTGGTAGAAGAAGCAATAGAGGTAGATGAGGAGCTGCTCGCTTCTGGCCTTATAAGCGACATGGTAAAGAATAACTTGCCTCTGCGCCCTATGGGTCGGGGCGGTGAGCTGAGAGTCTTGGTTATGCTGAAGAAGGCAAAGTAGGAATATCAGATTCTGGTGTGAATTTCTGTCGGGTAATGAGGCGACCTATTCTCGCTTTGCGTTCCCGCCCAGGCCAAGCATGGTGATAAAGGCGACAACACCTAAGATTGTCAGCCAGGCCGCCAGCCATCCCGCTACTATCCCAAAGAGAAGCCAACTCCACCAGGACATTTTCTCCTGCTCACTCTATTAATTCTGTGGCAACCCATTACTGAGGCCGGAGATAGCGCTTCTCTTCCTCTTTAATGTCCTGGCTGATGTCAAAGCTACCTGGTAGCCTTATCCTTGCTAATAATAAGCTTGCGCCTTTGCCAAACCCACCTATCAACCGCAAATTGTTTTTTGGCACCGCATCTCTTACAGACGCCCAGGTTCTTGTCATCGAGTATCCAGTAGTGTGCTTCTTTCTTACATTGGTCGAGGTATGACGGTTCGCACTCTGTAGCCATTTTATATATTCCTAATTTAGAATCGCACAGGATATAAAATCCACTGTCCTTATACTAGCTTAAGCTTAGCTTGGCCTGTCAAGAGCTTTATCCACGAAGTTATCCACAGAGTCTCCACAGTCGACATACATTATGGTAAATCCGCATAGCTATCGAAGTTGCAGACGAGGCCTATAAAGGCACTTAGCATACTTGACAGTCTGATGTAAGATGTAACTAAGAGATGAGATTGGGCGGGAGGGGAAGTGCACACCTGGAGCCTGATGTGGCTATTTATAATGCGCGGGAATAAACGTGCCAGGTGTGCGACGCTGGAAATTGATTACCCTCTTTTAATGTCTTACGGGAAATGGTGCATTGCCGCGTGCGTACCTTGCCGCGAAGAAGAATGTGAGACCTGTGCCAACAAATTCAGATGTTCTGGTGAAGGCCTATGGGTGAAATACATATTATCCGATGTTAGTGTACCCGATACAAGAATCAGCGACCCCCATGAGAAAGCAACGGTACGTCGACATATAAAGCTGCTGCAGGAACAGTTCAAAGAGCTTGCAAATGCTACCCCCAGATTCTGGGATTACCTGGGAATCCCTCCGCATCCGGCGATGCTATTCCCACAAATAACAACAGTAGATTGCTGGGCAAACGAAGCCGTTGAGCTAAGGGAGCCAGTCGAGAGCGAGACGTGAAAAGGTAATTCTATCGAAGCTGAATTCAAACAAGCCGCCAGTCTTTGTAGCCCTCGCTGATGACAGCCAGATATTCTTTAGAAGGCTCGCTTTCCTGCGACTGCTCACGTTTAATGTACGTTACCGCGTCCAAGAGATTGCTATCTTTTGTTGTAACGGAAACGTTTATTCTATCGTAGACCGCGGGATATCCTTCCTGCCCGTCCAGTAACCTCAGACATCTGTCGGAGATTTCGTAGACGCCTCCCATAACCCTGCTTCCTCTCGAAGCTCTGATAGTGGCAATTCCGCCGCGCCATATCCTCGACCATCCGGTGAATATAAGCTTATAGTTATGCAGGGTGGCAGTAAATTTAGGCTTGCAATCGGGGCAGAGCTGCAGCATACGCTTGTGACTGAGATTGGATGCGTAGGCGAAGTAATACATATCGCTGTCTCCAAAATTGCTTGCCAGGATATTTATTCCCGGCCAGTTGAGATATTCTATTGCGATATTTATACTATTGCAAGGATTTTAAAGGGATTGCCGAATTATCTGCTTTCCCGAGGAGGTGAATAAATGGAAAGAGCCCCTACAACGTCATACTTCTGGGTATCCCGATTGGCTGGCTTCATTGGTATAGCCTGCATGATCATTGCTGTGGTGACCGGGCTGACCCATCATATGCTTAAGGCGCGGCCGCTTACTTGGATCGAGATAGCAATTGCAGCTTTCGTTTTTGCTATCTGGGCTGTGCTGTATGAGTTGAGGGATCGGGGTATAAAGACCAGATAATATAGCGCCCGGGCATTTTTGTAAGCGTCAGCAAAAGCCGACTAGGTGAGTGGTCTCAGGTATCATTAAATTATGACTTCCTGAGACAGCTTTCGTGCCACACTCGGCCCCAATGCCTGATGCCCCGCCTGTATACAGGCTTCAGGCATCCCGGGCATCTGCCCTTTGGTCTCATGGTGCCGCTGGGAAGTGTTCTATGCAATTTATTTGCCTCTGTTAATATGATAGGGTTGGAAACTGACTCTTTATGTGATAAAAGTCTCAACTTCGAAACTTTTTTGTGCTTGGGGTGCTAACCTCTCTGGTGTTAATTACCTCTTTATTCTTCATATAGATATAATGGTGCTATAGGCAAAGAGACTTATCAACCTGGGAGGAATTAGGAAACCATGAATAAAAATAGAGTCGCTCTGGTAAGATGCGACACATATGATGATGAAAAGGTGGATAAAGCTGTCCAGCGGGGGCTTGACCTTCTCGGAGGAATCGCTCAGTTCGCAAAGCCAGGAGAAAGAATAGTGCTGAAACCAAATGTGCTCATCGGCTCGAAGCCTGAGAAGAGTGTAACTACACACCCGGCCGTGTTCAGGGCGGTTGGTAGATTGCTCAGGGAAGCTGGCGCCAGCGTTTCGTACGGCGATTCCCCGAGCTTTGGGAAATGCGAACCTAATATCAGAAAGTCGGGGCTCAAAGAGGTTGGAGATGAGTTGGGGCTCAGCATCGCTGATTTCGATTCCGGCAGGCCGGTAAGCCACAAAGACGCACTGCTGGTAAAAAGCTTTGTCATTGCTAACGGAGTTCTGGATTCGGACGGCCTGGTTACTCTGCCAAAGATGAAAACTCACCCGTTGCCCCGATTCACGGGAGCAGTGAAGAACCAGTTTGGCTGTATCCCGGGCCTGCTTAAAGGCCAATTTCATGTTAAATTGCCCGACCCCTACGATTTCTGTGCGATGCTGGTTGATTTGAATACGCTGGTCAAGCCGCGCCTATGCGTAATGGATGGCATCATGGCGATGGAGGGCAACGGGCCGAGGGGCGGCAAACCGAAGAAAATGAGCGTTTTGCTGCTCTCCAGCGACCCGATTGCGATAGACGCCACGGCTTGCAGAATCATTGACCTTGACCCGGAAGCTGTGCCAACATCGAGGGCAGGTGAAAAAGCAGGGCTGGGAACATATCATAGTGAAAACATTGAAATAGTAGGCGAGGACATAGAATCATTCCTGGACCGGAATTTTGAAGTGATTCGAACTCCGCCGACGCCTTGTAGCAGTAGTCGGGTGAGGTCCTTTGTCAAGAACCGGATATGCGAGAAGCCGGTTATCGATGAAGCAAAGTGCAACAAATGCGGAACCTGCGTTAAGATGTGTCCGGTTGAGCCTAAAGCTGTTGACTGGCACAACGGGCATAAATCGAGGCCGCCTACATACAAATACGACCGCTGTATCCGCTGCTATTGCTGTCAGGAAAACTGTCCTGAGGGAGCGGTCTTCATTGAGAGCCCGGTGCTGGGCAGGATCTTCTTCCATGCCCGGGCAGGCGCTTAGCCCTGTTTGAACCGCCTGCCAATGTCACGGAGGAACTTCTCGACCTCGGGCGATAGTTTCGTCTCTTCTTTAGTCTGGCCGACCCGTGAGTCATAATAGGCTTCCAACTGGGTCAGAATGAGTTTATAGCTGGGCTCCTGCTGAATAAATTGCTCTGCGATATGGCTGACCTGCTCCTGCTGCTCCTTGGCCTTATCGGCATCCTCTTCAGCAAGGGGGAGATCGTATAAAACGGAGAGCACCTCCATCAGCCTTTTCTTGCCCCGGTAATCGTTCTCCACCATGAGATATTGCGGCAGGTGGACTATGAGGCTGAGTGTCTGCATACCTGATTCCAGTCCCATCTGCGATATCAGATAAGTGATAGTCGTGGGCCCCTGGTAGTCGCTGGATACTACTTTCGCTACCTCCAACTCATTCTGGAGCCTCAGATTGCTTGCCGAGCCTGAGACCATCAGCGGCCTGGTAGACGGCACCAGGTCATACATAGCTCCGATGAGGCAATACCTCTTGACTCCGAACTCCTTGAGCAGACGGAACACTGAATTGACATATGCTTCGGACAGCATGTGCGGCTCCAGAAGGTGCAGGAATATAAAGTCGTGGCCTTCTGGCATCTTGGCATAGCTGATAGTGGTATTGGGGATCTGCACCTGACGGCGTCCCTCTTTGAGCTCCATAGTTGGCCTGTAGCGGGTGAAGTCGAAGAAGTTCCCCGGCCTGGCTATTTTCCCC